>CAIYZI010000401.1 GCA_903930665.1 uncultured beta proteobacterium | reverse complement strand
TACAGAAGGAACTAAGCGTGAGAATACTGCAACATATATCGTTAAATGAAGTTCAGGTTGATTAGATTTTGGCTATTAGAAAATAGCTATGTAAGTTAGAAAATAACGATGTACGTTAGAAATTACCTTTGGAATTCACACAACAACTCCCGCCCCATGCGCCTGTTGATCTGCATGGTAGCTAGAGCGAACCATGGCACCAACGGCAGCATGCGAGAAGCCCATTGCATAAGCCTCTTCTTCAAAATGCTTAAAGACATCAGGATGTACATAGCGCTGTACGGGTAAATGATGCCCTGATGGAGCTAGATACTGGCCGATAGTTAACATATCTATTTTGTGCGCACGCATATCACGCATGACCTCTAAAATCTCTTCATCCGTCTCACCTAAACCAACCATCAAACCACTCTTAGTGGGAATACCGGGAAAGCGCTCTTTAAAATCCTTTAAGAGCTTGAGCGAATGCGCATAATCGGCACCTGGACGCGCTTGCTTATACAAGCGAGGTACTGTTTCTAAGTTATGGTTCATGACATCAGGCAATCCTTGCGGCGCATGCTGTGAAAAAATATCCAAAGCCTTTTCTAAGCGCCCACGAAAATCCGGAACCAATACTTCAATACGTGTAGTAGGTGACAGCTCTCTTGATTGAGAAATGCAATCTACATAATGCATGGCACCACCATCACGTAAATCGTCACGGTCCACGCTAGTAATCACCACATAGTTCAGTTTTAATGCAGCGATAGTACGCGCTAAATTAGCGGGCTCTTTTTGATCTAGGGGATCTGGGCGCCCATGACCCACATCACAAAAAGGGCAGCGTCGAGTGCATTTATCGCCCATGATCATGAAGGTAGCAGTACCTTTGCCAAAGCATTCGCCAATATTAGGGCAACTTGCTTCCTCACAGACAGTTACTAATTCATTCTCACGCAAAATCTTTTTAATTTCGGAGAAACGCGAATTACCAGACGCAGCCCTCACCCGAATCCAATCAGGTTTTTTGAGCACCTGCTCCAATGGAACTATCTTGATAGGAATGCGTGCAGTTTTCTCACTCGACTTCTGCTTGCGAGAAGCGTCGTAATTTAAATCCTGCCGGACTTCTACGCTTGTCTCTTTTTCTGTTTTATCTATGGTCATGATGAAATAAGTTGCTTTTGTAAATGCCCTAAAAGCGTTTGACTAATAATCTGTATATTGTCCTTGATCCCGAGTGTTTGCATATCAACCGTCTTCAAACCCTCATATCCGCAGGGATGAATACGCCCAAAAGCCTCGAGATTTGTTGCCACATTGAGTGCTAGGCCATGATAAGAGCAGCTTTTTGACACTTTTAGGCCCAAAGCAGCAATTTTTGCTCCGCGCCATTCCAACGCAAGCCCATCTTGATTTGCCACATAAATGCCTGGGGCGCCAAGATGTCGCTCAGCCAAAAGCCCAAAATCAGCAAGGGTATCGATCACAGCCTGCTCTATTCGGGAAACCAATTCTTTAACAAAGATAGATAAACGGCGAAGATCTAACAAAAGATACACGACGATTTGCCCAGGGCCATGATATGTAATTTCACCTCCTCGATCGACCTGTACCAGAGGAATTTGATTGCTAGGGGAGTGCAGATTACTTGCATCGCCTGCAAGCCCAAGCGTAAAGACAGGGGGGTGCTCTAAGATCCAAATCTCATCAGGGGTATCACTGGTTCTTTGCTGCGTAAATAATCGCATTGCTTCATATGTTGAAGCGTAATCCGCAAGACCTAGATGCTTTACTAAGATCGCCATTTAATGAGCAATTGTCATGGAGCTTTATAAAACCATGCTGACCATTGGGTGGGTAGATAAGGTTCGATAAAGCTCATCCAGCTGCTCTCTGCTTGTCGCGTTAATTGGCAAGGTGATACCTAAATAGTTTCCATCTTTTGAAGGTCTTTGCTCAACCTTACTCTCATCAAACACGGGGTCAAATTGATGTGCAATATGCAAGATCGCAGGAAGATAGTCCGGGTGAGATTTACCCATCACCTTGATTGGAAATATAGACGGATATTCAATGAGGGATTTTTCTTCAGTCATGGTTTTTGCTCCTGTATCTTTAATTTTTGCGATGGTCAGGCATCCCCAACCATGCACCCGAAATAACGTTGCGTATGCAATGCAAGCGACGATGAAAGAAGTGATCAGCACCTGGTACAACTTGAACAATAAGTTCTTGAGGTCTCGCCCAATCTAATACATCAATCAATGGAATCGTTTCATCCACTTCACCATGAATCAAAATCGTATCCGTTGGGACTTGGGCTAACACCCACTTACCAGCAGCGCTTCCAACCATCACCAATCGCTCTGCTGGGCGCCCTAGTTCGGCTAAACGCTGTACCAGATGACTACCCACAAAACTACCAAATGAAAATCCAGAAACGACTAATGGAAGAGCATTTGCCATGGCAATCCAAGTCTGGTCTTGGGTTGCTGCAAATTGAGCCCAGCTCGAAGGGGTACGCATCCAATCCGTAACATGCAGTAAATCATCTAACTCACCCACGCCATCATCGTGCACACCTGCCGTTCCGCCCACTCCACGAAAATTAGGGCGAACGCTGATATAGCCTAATTGATTGAACGTGCGCGCAATGGTCTGTGCTACTTTATTGTCCATCGTGCCACCCATCAATGGGTGAGGGTGAGCAACTAAAGCCAATCCACGAACTGCAAAATCAGGATTGATTTTCAATTCATCTGGAAGGTCGATAGACATCTCAATCTGACCAACCACACCATCAATGTGGATTAATTTTGTACGGCTATTCATGACGCTACTTTCTAAACTAACTGAAGACGCTCTACTGTGCGCCCCTGAATTAAGTGAGACTGTATAACTTCTTCGACATCTTCTGCGTCTACCAATGTGTACCAGATACCTTCTGGATAAATTACTAACACGGGGCCATCAGCACAACGATCTAAACAGCCCGCTTTATTTACCCGAATCTTTCCTGGACCAGCGAGGCCAAGCTCTTTTACGCGATTTTTTGCATATTCAAACAACGCAAATGCATTATGTTGCGCACAACAATCTTCGCCGTTACTGCGATCATTCAAACAAAAAAATAAGTGGTGTTGGAAGCTCATATCCATCAATAAGTTAGGGGTGGGACTCATAGATCAATTTATCTCGAATGACCCAAAATAAAGCCATAGGCAACCATACTACTGAAACCCACTGCATAAGATCATTAAAGTGCAGTAAACGACCCTGTCGCCAATGTCGCATGATCAATATAAAGTAAGGATTATCAGGCAGAAGATTCACAGCGATCGTGGCACTAATAAGGCAGAACAAGGCCATACAAAATTTGGCGGTATTTGACAGTTGAAGGGCCCATTTTAAAATTACGCTGCCCATGACCATACCCCATAGGGCGCCAGTGGTTAGCCAAAGAAAACTAAATTCCACCCCAAACTGAAGGCCTGTAAACAAGATTTTGAGAAGCACCGTGAGGCAAAGAAGGCCATTTAGGATGCGCCATTGAAGCGCTTTAGTGCGCATACCAAGCGACAGCAGTAAGCCTGTGCCTAACCAGCAAGTAGCGGTAATCAAGGTCTCCTGAGCCACCTGATTAATTGCAGTAGTTCCCCAATCAATGGATCCAAAAAAATGATGGCCCCATACCCCCGTTCCCAACCAGGAGCTTTGTGGATAAATTTGCGACCAAGGAAATAAGAGGAATAAAGCGCAGGCCGTCCAATTTAAGCCAAACCATTTATCAAAGCGGCGACGTATAGCGCTACCGGATAACCATTGAGGACCCAGAGGAATGGCTAGCAGACCCCCAAGCAAGGTGCCTAGAACATTGGCCCACCAATCCGTTTGGCTTGGAATACGGGTTGGCAACCAGGTTTGGAGAGTTTCAGCACTAAAAGCCAAAACAGCACCAAAGGTGATGGCAATCCCCAGTGCGACAAAATTACGCCAACGGGGGTAGGCGGCAAATACCAACAAAAAACCCAAAGGGATATAAGCAAGAATATTGACGGAAACATCAAAAAGAGTAATAAACCGAGGCAAAGGGGCATCTAACCACGCCCAAAATGAAACCCCATTCTGAAAATCAAAATCAAAGGGGTTCAAACTGACATACAAGATTAATAAGGCGTAACTTAAGCTGATAGCCCTAGCTAACGGCATGGCCTGATGGGGCCATATAAACTTACGTGGACGCTGATCTTCTTGATGCATTCCCTAATTCTAGGTCAGACCTTTCTACAATGGCGAAATGAGCATGAATTGCATCCTTGAACGAGTGGCAGAAACACAATCTACCAATGACGATCTATTGGTACGTTGGCGCGCAGGTCAATTAATGGATCCTATTGCCCGAATTGCCCATAAACAGACCGCGGGCAAGGGGAGAGCTGGCAGATCATGGATAGCCAACCCGAATGACACTCTGTGCTTTTCTTATGCATACCCATTCCAAAAAAGTCCTGGAGAACTATCCGGGTTAAGTCTGGTGGTGGGTCTAGCAGCTATCTCCGGAATTGCCGCAGCGCTCCGTCTTGAACAATCTCAACTTTACGAACAAGGCCTGCGTCTCAAATGGCCCAATGATTTGTTGCTAAACAATGCCAAACTCGGTGGCATATTAATAGAGGGTGGCCAGGCTAAAGCCAATGATCCCACTTGGATGATCATTGGGGTAGGCCTCAACTTACGCAATGCCCCATCCATTGAAAACTGCCTAGAGGGCTCATCAACTCAAAAAGTCAGTGCAGTTGATCAATTGCAACAAGAAAATACCCCGCTCCCAGACATTGAATTTTTTTGGCTAAAGCTTATTGAAGCCTTTGAAAGATATTTACCCGAATTTGAACGGGATGGATTTAAGGCTTATCAAACCGAATGGAATGAGTGGGATGCCTACAAAGATCTGGCAGTGAATATTACTGGGGCGGGTAAAGAATCTGTTTGTGGTCAAGCAGCCGGCGTAGATAACAGTGGCGCCCTTATTTTGAACCAAAACGGGAAAATACTCGCAATCCATGCGGGTGACGTTTCTATGCGAGTTCAATCATGAGTCTTTACCTGCTATTTGACATAGGAAACACACGCCTGAAATGGGTGGCTGTTGAATCAACCCAAAACCCCAAAACCCCAAAACCCCAAAACCCCTAGGTGAATTGAGTTGTTTAACTTTGAAATTTAAAATTTAAATATGAACAATAATAGAGCAACTTGGTCTTCAAGAGGTTAGGTCCAACTTGATAGTGCAGAGTCTGCCAAAAACTATCTTGCCCCTCCAAAATCTCAGAGATCTTAATGGAATACGGGTATGAATAGATATTAAGACTAATTGCTAAATGACTTATCCACTATGAGGAGTTAAGATCTAAGAGATAACCCCCTACTATCGCACTCTAAGATGTGGAAACACTCTCCTATACAAGATGAATCATCAATCTCTCACAATATAGACGAGTCTCTGTGTTCTATAAAGTCACCAGATCTAAATGAAGACAGCACTCCTCCAATGGATGACACAACGATTTCTCCCTCTGATAAAATAAAAGAGTTCCCTCAATTTAGCATATAACCTAGTTACCATGCACTCAAAGATCCTAAAGCAAGAGTTCCTCACGTTACTAATTTCCATGATAACTATTTAAAACTTGGTCTTTGGCCTGAACTGTCCTTCCAAAAGCAATAATAACTAAAATAACAGTTCAAGCTACTACAGAAATCACAAATAAATAAAAGTTCAAGAAATAAAATAGAATATAATAGCTCTAGTATGCAATACCTATAAACCTCTGTTAGTAATTATGGAGGTTATCATCAAAATAGTTAAAGACAATTGCCTCCAAACGGAAGAAAAAGATGTACATCCCTATTTAATGAAGAAAATAATGGTGGTTAAGGATAGGGCTACTATAAAGTTCAAAATACTCTCAGAAATTCATAGTAATCTTAACAATACCAGAGCTTTGTACAATAAATGTCAACAAAAAATAGTAATGATAGACTCAGACTGAACAGTCAAGAAGGTGACACTAGTTGCATGTCTATAAATTCTTAAGAGCAGTTCAAAGATGCAATGAGTAAGGCTTTAGAAATAATAAACTCACTTATTGAGCAATTATCGAATGTGACACAAAATGATGAACACAATAAAGAAAATAGACCATTACAGATATCCCATTCATCATCAATGCTTGGGAATCCACGAAATTCTTAACAAGAACTTAAACAAATAGTATAAATGATTAAGAAAGCTAAATAGTTGAATGAAAGCAAGAGACCTGAAATATCAAGAATAATGTAGGAAAGCCAAACCTTCACAAATTTAACTTAGTCAATTGATCAACTACCTCCGAAATCAAACAGAGCCCCTCTTTCTAATGTAAAGTAAAGCAATAATTTAATGAAGCAAGTCTTGAACTCACTTCATAAACTGAATAAGATGAGAAAGGGATTAAGTCTGCAGCAAAAGGATGATATTAATAAGTCAGTACTTGCTCTTTGTGATATGATTTAATGAATTAACTAGATTAGTAAATAATTATTGCTATTTTAATACAATTAAATATAATTTGAGATTACGCAATGACTACTTGTTCACTACTTCATCTTTTTAAGACTTTAGGGCAAGGATCCCTCAGAAAATTTATATCTACTCCTCACTAGCAGGCAGGGTTACTCATAAAAGACCAGAGTAAACTGTTTGAAAAGCTTAGTCAAATCCATGATGGGCAGCCTTAGAACTTATAAATCCTATCAGATTTCGATTCTACTTTGACGCGCGCCTAGTTTCTAGACGGAGGTAAAGCTGATTCAAGCTTTGGAGCTCTTTAAGCTTCAATATACATGACTCAAGATCAAAAGATTGAAAGCAAAAGACTGTATAATTACTATCATCCTATAGAATTGAATTTGGAATTAAGTGAGGAAGATAAGAGATATATGATGTAGAAATGGTGGAGGAAATCACTTGGTATTCTTGCAAACAAAAATTTCAGGAAATAAGACTATGGGAATGTAGTAATATCATCCCGACTTTTATTTAGAAATGGACTGAGTGAGTTACTCCAACTCTTGCACTCGCTTGACATGCCGATGGTCATAGTTTCTGCAGGTATCAAAGAAATTATACAAGCGAGTTTGTACGCCATTACTCACAATGGAGAAATAAATGATGACGAAATAATTAAGTATTGTCAGGATATTTAGATAATCGCTAATTCCTTTTAATATGAGGATGACCTTGCCATCAAGTACAATGAGCCTTTAGTGCATATTTTGAATAAGCGAGAGATGGTTTACAGACATGTTGAGGCATTTAGATAAAATGTGATTGTTATGGGAGATATAGTTGAAGATGTCAAGATGGTTGATGAAACCAAACATGACACTGTATTAAAGATAGGATTTCTGAATACAATTGAGAGTTAAAGCCAAATGATTGAGAAATACATGGATACTTATGACTTGGTAATAGCGGGAGACGGATCTCTTCAGCCAGTGAACTTCATTCTTAAAAAGTTATTTGAGAAAGATACCTAATAAAATGGTATCTTTGAATAGAAAAGCATCAATGTGTTAGAAAGCATTTTGGCTTGAGAATATAATAGTGGGTTATTACGATATATTTATTATTGAATTTAAGATTACGCAATAAATTTTGTGTTATGGGGTTTTGGGGTTTTGGGG
>CAIYZI010000400.1 GCA_903930665.1 uncultured beta proteobacterium | reverse complement strand
TCTATAACATATCAATATTAATCTATATAAATCATATACTTAGTTGATTATTGGTGAATTGGGGTATTTCTAATCCCAAAAAACACTTGCTCTCAAGTGCCAAGGCTGTAACCCAATAAGCCTTTTGTTGGGATTATTTGGGTGGCTGGCCTCTAGGGGTGGGCTCATGCCGGAGGGTTTGATGTCAAAGCCGTTGCTAAAGAGCTACAAAATCACCCGATTTGATATTAATAGGGCCTTCTCCAATCGGAAAACTTTTTAATAAATCCCTCATACCACCCTGGCATATCATCGAAGTCCTTTTTCAGGTGGTTATACCTAACGGCCTTTCCAGCAATCGCCCTTCTTAGGATGGGCTCCAAATTAACCATCAAATAAGCAATTGCTTGCAATACATGATGCCTTGTATCAACGTCTGCCCCCTCAATATCGCTCTTAGTATCTAAGGCAATTTCATCGGCACCCAAAACATTGCAAAGATGTGAATAGAGTTTCACCCTAGAATTTCTGGTGAACATCAGTTTTGCAAAATGATGCATTACCAAAAGGTTGTCAATTTCAGCTTGGCCTAGGGCCCCATCCAAAAGCTTTTGGCTGAGATCGCCCAAAAAAATACCAATATCTCTGCTTTCATATTTGGGTGGCAGCGATGGCGACTTGCTCAAGTCAAATCCGCAGTAATAGCATTCTTTTAATGAAACCGTTTTTACGTATTGGGCATGTCTCATGTCATTGCGATGAAATGCCGCCCCCTGGCCACAGTCGAGACATCGATCGTGCAATATGCAGTGATGGCTTGTACAAAACGTATTGAAAGCAACTCGCCAAGATTTTCTAAAATATGGCTCCCGATCCTTGGTTAAGCATTCGGGGCAAAACTGCAAACCAAAGCCTTCAAATTTGCGGTGATGTAGCTTGAGACTCTGAATCCAGCTAAGCGTCCCGGAGGCTCTTTGTCGGTGATATAGGATTCCTTGGTAACTTTGCAATGTTGTATTCATGACCTGCTCTATGGTTGCCCCGGTGCGATCGGATAGTTCTGTGATGAGCCAATCGGGGGCCAAGCGATCAATATCCCTATTCCAAACCTGAAGTCGGTTGCCAAAGATCAGATTGCAAAAAGTTTGCACTTTAAGTCCATGACTATGCGCTAGCCGCACCAGCCAGGATGAGAGCAATTCATCGGGCAATGGTTTGAAATGAATAGGCCAAAGTGGTGATGTAAGGCCCTTCATATTGAGATTTAACTTCTAAGCTCTTTGCGCCGATTACTGGGATTGACCCATCCAATTTTCCCCAGCACTTTCTTATCGATCTTCTCTGCGCCTGATTCGATGGCGTAAATGCTTGCTGCCACCATAATTCGCGAGACCTCTCCAAGATAGCCTTCGCTCATGGAGTAAATGAGATCAACCACCGCTGGCTCATCAGCAAAGTTCGACGGATTCTTGAGTGGAATCGCCATTTCAAAAGTGCAGAGCAAATTCAAAAACTCATCATCGTTGCTCCAGCGGGGCAGGATCACCCGATCAAAGCGATTTGATAGCTGTAAGTCCGTCTGAATGGCTCTAAAAGCGTCTTGCGTGCCAACTCCGACAATGGGGATTTGCAATTCATTACCAAGGTATTTAATGACATTCAGAAATGCCCGTTGCTTGGTCATGACTCCTGCCAGAATATGATGAATCTCATCAATGATGAGCATCTTTAGCCCTACTGCTTTAAGTAGCTTGATTACCTGAAACTGCTTCTTATCCGGTCGATCAGCTGATTTATACGGAGCAAAGAGTAATTCGAGAATAGCGTTGTAAAAACGGTTTTCATCGGGTACCGGTGGCGCTTGCATATACAGCACTGGAATGATGGACGCAGCACCCTCGCGATTTTCTTGTGGCTTATGTTGATTGCAAAAGCGTTTGACCAGCATGGTCTTGCCATTATTGGTATCGCCAATAATAAGCAGGTTAGGCATGCGGTGCTTAAGAGGTTCGGTCAGTAAATCTTCTAATCGTTTGATGGCATCATCAGCTCCAGGGTAAGAAAGCCATCTGGGTGATCGAATGTAAGCAATTCTCTCTGCGTCTGTTTTTTCTAAATAGGCCGCAGTCTTTTTAGCAAGATGGGGATAAAGATCACTCATGAATCATCATCCTGCATATCATCAATCTCAAAGGTGCGCACCACCCTTTTTGGCGCATCTGCTTTTTTGGTCTTTGAAGATTCTGTGGCCGATTCTGATTGAGTAGGTTTGGACACTTGTGACAGATGCGTCTTAGCACTCTGAATGCCAATGCGCTTGCGCTGAGCCTCTTTGCGAACTGATTTGGTTACTTTCTTGGCACTTTCCACCACCTCCTGGATCTTGTCGTAAGCGCTAAAGATGAGGTTTTCATCAATAGGCATATCGGGATAACTTTCTTCTGCCCGTTTTTCTGCTTTGCGCCACTCCCAAATGCTGACCGCTGGGTGAGAGGTATTGCGGTACGGTATTTGATAGTGCTGCTCTACTTCTGGGTCATAAAACCAGATGCTGCTAATGTCCCGAGGATCTCGTCTGCATAAGAACTTGTGCTTGGCTTTGGGGTTGCTCGGATCTTGCGCATTAATCCAGCGGCGCAGGACATCATGTTGATATTCAATATGATCCCAAACAATGCCATAGGGTTGCACTGTTCTGATTTCATAAGGCATGAGATCAAGTTTTAAGCGCTGCTCATCGGTAATGATGGGCGGCATCCCAATGCCTTTGGTTTGAACGCCGCCAAAAATACCTTCTTCCCATTTGGCGAGCGGTGACTTGCCGATTTGAGAGTGTTTTTTCTGGTGATAAATCTGCGTGCACAAAATGGTAAAACAGCGCTCAAACTCCGATAGACTCATCACCGCCTC
>CAIYZI010000399.1 GCA_903930665.1 uncultured beta proteobacterium | reverse complement strand
ACAAACTACAAATATGAAGCCTGTAGCAATAGTGCTCCAGGAGCCGATATTTGCCAGATAATTTTGTAAGCCGACCACAATACTAGCGCCAACTACTGGGCCTAAAATGGTGCCCATACCACCCAACAGGGTCATCAAAACAACCTCACCCGACATATGCCAATGAACATCGGTTAGTGTTGCCAATTGAAATACTAAGGATTTCATGGATCCCGCCAAACCTGATAGGGCGGCGGAGATAACAAAAGAGATTAATTTAAAGCGATCGACGTTGTAACCAAGAGAAATAGCTCGGGGTTCATTCTCACGGATTGCTTTTAATACTTGACCAAATGGTGAGTGAACAATTCGCATAATGAGTGCAAAACCCAAAAGAAATACTGCCAATACAAAATAGTACATATTGGTATCAATACTTAAATCAATCAATCCAAACAAAGTTCCGCGAGGGACCCCTTGAATTCCATCCTCGCCACCAGTAAACGGGAGTTGGACTGCTAAAAAGTACACCATTTGGGACAGGGCTAAAGTGACCATCGCAAAATAAATGCCTTGTCGACGAATGGCCAGAGAGCCCATCAGCCAACCAAGCGCACCAGAACCAAGAACGCCTAGAACAATGCCAGCCTCAGGTGATAAGCCTAACTGCTTACAAAAATAAGCAGTGATGTAAGCGGAGGTCCCGAAGAAGGCGGCATGGCCGAACGAAAGTAAGCCCGTAAACCCTAGTAATAGATTGAAGGCGCAAGCAAACAATGCAAAACACAGCACTTTCATTGCAAAAACTAAATAAATAAAGTCCTGAAATGGCAAGAGTAAAGCTATAAAAACCAACGCAATATAAAGCGCTTTTAATTTTGGGCTCATGATTATTTCTCTCTGCCAAAAAGACCCGCGGGGCGAATAAGCAATACGATCACCATAATGACAAAAATAACCACGCCCGAGGCCTCTGGGTAGAAAACTTTAGTAAGCGCCTCAACCAGACCCAATGCAAGACCAGTCAGAATGGCGCCCATGATTGAACCCATACCACCTATAACCACTACCGCAAAAACAACAATGATGAGGTTGGAACCCATCAATGGATTTACTTGAAAAATGGGTGCAGCTAAAACACCAGCAAAGCCAGCAAGCCCAACGCCGTAGGCATAAGCCAACGAAATCATGAGGGGAACATTGATACCAAAAGCTTGAAGTAATTTTGGATTCTCCGTTCCTGCGCGTAAATATGCGCCCAGTTTAGTTCGCTCAATTACAAACCAAGTTGAAAAACAAACAGTTAAAGATATAAACACAACCCAAATACGATATTTCGGCAAGATGATGCCAATTGAATCTAAGGGTATTGCGCCTTGTAATATTTCCGGTGCTGGGTAGCTTTCGCCTGAGATGCCATACCAATGACGCAACATGCCTTCAATAATTAGCGCCAATCCAAACGTCAATAGCAAACCATAGAGATGGTCGAGGTGATAGAGGCGTCTAAGCATGGTTCGCTCAATAATTAACCCAAAACCCGCCATCACTAATGGAACAAAAATTAATGCAAACCAATAATTAATTGATAAATCGGGAAATCCAAACCACTGACTAATTTGCGTTAATCCAATCCACGCCACAAAAGCACCCATAGTGTATTGAGCACCATGAGAAAAATTAATAATATTGAGGAGGCCAAAAATAATGGCCAACCCCAAACTTAAAATGGCATAAAACGAACCATTAATCAGCCCCACCAAGAGCTGGGCTACAAGCCCTTGAGGGGTGATTCCAAGAAGTTCAAACATGCTGATTTTCTAAATGACTTACTTGTTAACTAACTTGCACTTCGATTGTGAAAGCGGAAGGGTGGCTTCAGCAGCAGGAATTGTTGCGCGTACATAGTAATAATCCCAAGGGCTTTTTGACTCGGAAGGTTTTTTCACTTCAAGCAAATACATATCATGCTCAAATTTTCCATCAGCACGAATTTTGCCCTTAAAGAGCCCGTCATCAATAGTAGTAGATTTAAGAACCTTCATAACCGCTTGAGTATCATCGGTGCCTGCTTTTTGGACTGCATTCAAATATGCAAGAACTGATGAGTAAACGCCCGCCTGGACCATTGTTGGCATGCGCTTGTGCAACAACATAAAACGATTAGAGAATGCGCGGGTCTTCTCATCTTTGTCCCAATAAAAACCTTCTGTTAGATACATCCCTTGCGCGGCATTTAAGCCTAGAGAATGAACATCTGAAATAAACATTAATAAAGGAACAACGGTTTGTTTTTTATTGATACCGAATTCAGATGCTTGTTTAACGGTATTGATAGTATCTTGACCTGCGTTGGCCAACGCGACCACATCCGCTCCACTTGCTTGCGCCTTTAAGAGGTAGGAAGAAAAATCACTATTAGGGAATGGGTGTTTGCTTGTGCCCAACACTTTCCCGCCGTTTGCAGTCACTACTGCAGTCGCATCCTTCTCAAGAGCGGCGCCAAAAGCATAGTCGGCAGTAATGAAGTACCAATTCTTTTTACCTTGCTTAACTACTGCTTTGCCGGTGCCATTTGAAAGAGCGTATGTGTCATAGGTCCAGTGAACATTATTGGCAGTGCATTTTTCATTAGTAATTGCTACTGATCCTGCACCAGATACCAAAGTAATTTTATTTTTTTGTTCAGCAACTTCCATTACAGCCAGCGCAACGTTGGTCGATACCAACTCAACAATGACGTCTACACCATCTTTGTCATACCACTCACGGGCTTTATTCGCAGCAATATCAGCTTTATTTTGATGATCAGCACTAACCAACTCAATCTTTTTACCTATAACAGTCCCATCCTTAGAAAAGTCAGCAATGGCCATTTTTGCTGCAATAACAGCGCCAGGACCAGCCAAATCCGAATAAGTAGATGAAAGATCGGTTAAGACACCGATCTTTACAACATCTCCGCTAACTTTGGAATTATTTTGTGCAAAAACGGGGTTTGCGCCTAACATCGTTGCCGCAACTAGACATGCGGTTAATTGCTTTAATTTCATTTCCGTCTCCTGTAGGAATCCACTAAACACCAAGATACTCATTTAATAAGGTGGCTTTTTCTGCTAATTCATTTTGATTTACCACCTCAACAACTTTTCCATGCTCAACAACATAATGACGATCCGCTAGGGGTGCAGCAAATCTAAAGTTTTGCTCAACTAAAACAATGGTGAAACCTTTTTTTCTAAGGCTTATAACCACCTCGCCAAGTTTTTGAACAATCACGGGGGCCAAGCCTTCAGTAATCTCATCTAACAGCAAGAGTTTTGCCCCGGTTCTTAAAATACGTGCCATAGCCAACATTTGCTGCTCACCCCCCGATAACCTTGTGCCGGGGCTATTACGTCTTTCATAAAGATTAGGGAACATATCGTAAATCTCATCTAACCCCATCCCGCCAGAGGCAATTTCAGGTAAAAGTAAAAGATTTTCTTCGGTTGTTAGGCTGGCAAAAATACCTCGCTCTTCAGGGCAATAGCCAACCCCAAGTCGAGCAATTTTGTAAGTTGGCATACCAATAGATTCTTGGCCATAGACACAAACAGATCCCAATCGCTTGCTAGTAAGCCCAAGAATGGTTTTGAGAATAGTGCTACGGCCAGCGCCATTACGGCCAAGCAAAGTAACAACCTCACCATTTTTTACGGAGAAGTTCACTCCATGAAGAATGTGAGACTCTCCATACCAAGACTCTAGGTCAACCACTTCAAGGGCGTTTTGACTCATAAAACATCCCCGCCCTGACTACCCATATAAGCCTCAATCACTAGCGGGTTGTTAGAGACCTCTTGATAATCTCCTTCGGCCAATACAGAGCCACGTTGCAATACAGTGATTCGATCAGCAATAGAAGAAACAACCTTCATATTGTGCTCAACCATGAGAATTGTGCGGCCTTTTGCCACCCGATCAATTAGCTCGGTAACACGCTCCACATCCTCATGCCCCATACCTTGTGTAGGCTCATCAAGAAGCATGAGTTCGGGCTCCATAGCAAGAGTTGTGGCTATCTCCAAAGCTCTTTTGCGCCCATAAGCAAGGTTTAATGTATCCTCGTGAGCAAACTCACTTAAGCCAACCTCCTGCAAAATCTCCATAGCTCGTTCATTTAATACATTTAGAGAATTGCCAGGTTTCCAAAAATGGAATTCTGTTCCCAACCCCCTTTGTAGCGCTACCCGTACATTTTCCATTACAGTCATATGGGGAAATATGGCGGATATTTGGAAAGAGCGAATCACACCACGCCTAGCTATTTGTGCTGGGCGCTCTTTGGTGATATCAAAACCGTTAAATAGAATTTGCCCGCTACTTGGCTCTAAAAATTTGGTGAGTAAATTAAAACAAGTGGTTTTTCCAGCTCCATTTGGGCCAATTAAGGCGTGGATAGTACCCCTTGTGACTTCCAGGTTAACGTCATTTACAGCAGAAAAGCCTTTGAAGGCCTTTCCTAGTCCAATCGTTTTGAGTATTGTCTCTTGCAATTTTTATTTCCTTTACCCTCTTGGTGGGGCAAGGAGGTAAGGATACCCTTAAGATTGATGCTCGGCTATATAGCAATAACCCTAAAGCCTTGGCTAAGATGAAAACTGGTTATTTAGCTTGGGAGGCTTTTAAGTAATCTTGTATAGCAAGTTGAGCAGTGTTATCCAAAACATCCAATGGAATACGTTGGGAGCCCTGAACAATCATTAGGGCATAGGGCTTTGCTAGGGCTGATGCCTCTGCGCATAAATGTAGCTCATCACCACATGAGGGTGATTGAGTGCGCCAATAGTTAATTGCCGCCTCTAGTTCTTGAATAGTTAAAAACAACATGGGATATAAAAGGTGGACTACTTATTTGTAAGTGCCAACATTGTGCCGCGACATTTTTTTGCACCACAACGACACTCGTAGTCTTTTTTCATTTGCTTTGAAATATGACCTTCAACATCTAAAGAATAGTCATAAAAAAGCTCTTCACCAACCTTGAGGTCGCGCTTGGCGTATATAAAAACACGCGGCTCTTTGTTAAACACATCCTCTCTTGCCTCACAACTTGGTTTACAAGAGTGATTTATCCATTTTGCAGCATTACCACCAAATTTTGCATCGATTACACGCCCATCCTCTAGAGAAAAATAGAAGGTGTGATTAGGCTCTTTTGGGTTGTGTGGATGACGCTTCTCAGCTAACTTCCAACTTATGCGCTCGCCCTTGTACTCAATAATTGCCTCACCTTTTTTAATGGCTGTGGCTGCAAATACACCTTTTCCATGTATTGAGGATGATTTAACAACAATCTTAGAGCGCTCCACCTTAGGTGGCTTTTCTTTCTTATTCTTCATTACTTACACATCTAAATTACGGGCAATTAATGCATTCTTTTCAATAAACGCACGACGAGGCTCAACCTCATCACCCATTAATGTCGTAAAAACTTGGTCAGCTGCAATTGCATCTTCAATTCTGACTTGCAATAAGGTACGTGAACTGGTATCCATGGTTGTTTCCCACAATTGAGATGGGTTCATTTCACCCAATCCTTTATAGCGTTGACGACTTAAAACGCGTTCAGCCTCAGAAAGCAACCAAGAGAAAGCAGCTCTAAAGTTTTGTATAGATTGTTCTTTTTGGTTTTTATCTGGGTCTCCGCGACGCACCTTCGATCCAGGAAGAACCTTTCCAGACAATACAGATGCTGCGTTAGATAGGCTTTGATAATCATCACCATGAACAAAGTCAGAATTAATTGCTGATAACTTCAGGTTGCCATGAATTCGTCGTGATAGTAATAATCTAAAACGCTCAGTACGATCTTCTTTTTGCACAACAATCTCTGGCGGTAAGGCCAACGCATTCAAAGATTCGTTTAATGCAATTCGCAAACGCTCTGCTGAATCCCGTGCAGCTTGTTCGGTGTCAAGATTAAGTTGTGTGCCTGACGCAATTGCACGTAAAGCATCTTCATCAATTGTTCTAGATAAACGATCAACAACCGATTGAATTACTTGATAGTGTTTAGCTAACTCATTTAACTCTGCACCCTGAATAATCTCCCCAGTAGGCGTTTGAAGTGATGCTGACTCAAGTGCAATTTTTAATAGCAATTGATTCAGCTCTGCATCATCTTTAATGTATTGCTCATTCTTACCAAATTTCACCTTATACAAAGGTGGTTGAGCAATATATATATGGCCACGCTCAATTAGTTCAGGCATCTGCCTATAGAAGAAGGTGAGCAATAAAGTACGAATGTGGCTTCCATCAACGTCCGCATCGGTCATGATGATGATGCGGTGATAGCGTAATTTATCAGCCTTATATTCTTCAGCTCCAATACCTGTTCCCAAAACAGTGATTAATGTCACCACCTCTTGACTAGCTAACATTTTGTCAAAACGTGCTTTTTCAACGTTAAGAATTTTTCCTTTTAAAGGAAGAATTGCTTGAAACCGCCTATCCCTACCCTGTTTAGCAGAGCCGCCCGCGGAATCACCCTCAACAATAAATAATTCTGATTTAGTTGGATCCTTTTCTTGGCAATCGGCTAACTTACCAGGCAAACCCAGTCCATCAAGAACACCTTTGCGTCTTGTCATATCTCGCGCTTTTCGTGCCGCTTCCCGAGCACGAGCAGCATCTACGATTTTTCCGCAAAGGATTTTTGCATCAGCAGGTCGTTCTTGTAAGTACGCACTTAAAGCTTCTGCGACGATTTCCTCTACTGGACCGCGAACCTCGCTCGAAACCAACTTATCTTTCGTTTGGCTAGAAAATTTTGGCTCAGGCACTTTAACTGATAGAACGCATGCAAGACCTTCGCGCATGTCATCACCAGAAATCTCTACTTTGGCTTTTTTGGCCACCTCATGCTCATCAATATATTTATTGATCACACGAGTCATTGCGGCACGCAAACCTGTTAAATGGGAGCCGCCATCACGCTGCGGGATATTGTTAGTAAAACAAAGTACTTGCTCACTAAAACTATCATTCCACTGCATAGACACTTCAGCAGTGATATTGCCACCCAAATCCGAAGGGCGAATGCCTTCAGCATAAAAAATATTAGGGTGTAAAACATTTTTAGTTTGATTAATGTACTCAACAAAACCTTTTACACCACCTGAAAATGCAAAATCCTCTTCTTGACCGGTGCGTTGATCAATTAATTTAATGTGTACGCCGTTATTTAAAAAAGAGAGTTCACGAATTCGTTTAACGAGAATTTCATAATGAAAAACAACTTGACCAAAAATATCCTCATCCGCTAAAAAATGAACCTCTGTTCCGGATAACTCAGTATCACCAGTCACACTAATGGGAGAGGTTAAAACGCCATTAACCTCCTCGATATTGCGATGTTGAATAACACCACGCGCAAACTCCATGTAATGCGCTTTACCATCACGACGAATAGTCAGTTTTAACCATTTTGATAAAGCGTTTACACAACTCACACCTACACCATGTAAACCACCAGAAACTTTGTAGCTATTTTGATCAAATTTGCCACCAGCATGAAGCTCTGTCATCACAATCTCAGCCGCACTGCGCTTTGGATCATGTTTATCATCAAACTTAATAATAGAATAGAGTTAAACTTATGTATTTTTAATTAATCAACGAACTTTGTCAAGTTCTCCAAGAGCATGATTGAGTTACCTTAGATCTCATCAGTAGCAGGTTATTTT
>CAIYZI010000398.1 GCA_903930665.1 uncultured beta proteobacterium | reverse complement strand
TATACCAAGTAATAAACCTTACCTAATCCGTGCCCTACATCAGTGGTGCACGGATTTTGGTTTTACGCCTTTTATGGCCGTCTTTGTTGATTCCAGTGTTGAAGTGCCTATGGAATTTGTGAAGAATGATGAGATTGTCTTAAATCTTTCATTAGAGGCCTGTCATCAGCTTCAAATGGAAAATGACTGGATTAGCTTTCAGGCTAGATTCGGTGGAGTTCCACGCAAGATTTTGGTACCCGTTTCACATGTTTTGGCTATCTATGCCAGAGAAAATGGTCAAGGAATGTCCTTCCCATTTGATGCCGCCCAAGCTGCTGAGAAAAATAAACATGAAGCGCCAGAAGTAGATGAAAAGCCAAAGACCGGAAGACCTAGCCTGACGATTGTGAAATAGGCTAAAATATCAATCGTTGCCCCTTTAGCTCATCTGGTAGAGCAACTGATTTGTAATCAGTAGGTGGTCTGTTCGAGTCGGACAAGGGGCACCAAAATATATAAAGCTCACTGCTTAATTGCTAGTGAGCTTTTTTCTTTGGTTGTTAACAATGTGTCCGCGTAAATAGTATTTTGGTGGGGGTGTTGCAATTATTAATGGAGTCACGCAAGTCTATTCGCAACGATCAATCACGTTATAGTTTAACGATAGGTTCTCTTTAATCGTATTGTTATTATTTAAAGCGAGAGATATTCGAATGCTTAATTGGCTGAACACAGTCAGAAGTAGTCACCACTGCTTTATGGGGAATGGCATACATAATCGTAGATCTTTAGGAGGACGTTGGTAGCCCCTCTGAATATAATAGGCCGAGGAGGTCCTAAAAGATGATTTGGAACATTGTTATTGCAGTGCTATTTCTTATCGCTGCTTTACCACTTAAAAATTGGATTGAAATCAGGGGGATCAAGGCAAAAGATGATGAGTGGTCTGCTTGGTTATTAGAAAAGCCTAGTCGTGAGGAATATTGCCAAGCAACAAATCAAAGCATTGACGATATCAAATGTGATTACTGCGGCTCGAATAGGCAAACCTCAAACTTGCTTATGACAATACCTTACAAACCCCAATTTGGAATTATCTCTAATGCCCACAACAAAGATTCCCACTTTAAAATCTACATGTGTTCAAAATGTGGCACTCAGCTTTATAGAGATCGCTACGAAAGTTAGTTTAACTAAAGAAATTGATGAATGCCATTAGAATAATTTAGAAGGCTTATGAGAGATTTGATAGCATGGGGCAGGTAGTCTTATTGCAAGGTGGCATTGGGGATTTTTTGCAATGTATCCCATTTATTAAAGCCAATAAACACGGTACTAGATACGCCTGCATAACACATCTTAAAGGCGCTAAGCAGTTTTTTGAAGCTATTGGGATTGAGCTTGAAAGTCTTTCTATTTTCAAAAGTGAGAAAGAAAAGATTAAGCTTTTGAACTCTCTACCAAGAGATACTCAATACTTCAGTTGCCCCCGTACACAATACTTTGATGTAAATCCATTTGATATTGAGGAGCCATTATTTGACAATGGCAAACCTGTAGTTGGCATACATATCAACGGGAGTGCTTATGCAATTAAGACCCAAAAGAAATTTGGTTTGACTCTTAAAGCTATACCGGCCAAAGTAATCAAACAGCTTGTGTCTGATAACTACAATGTAATAGTATTTGGCTTGAGGGATGAAATAGAGCCGATAGGCCTAATTGAATCTGATACCTTAAGACTCATTATTAATGAAAACCCAGCTAAAAGTTTAGCGTATGTTCAGCAATGTAATTCAGTTATAGCAAGCGACAGTGGCATTAAAACTATGAGTTCTATGCTCAAAATTCCAACAATGGTTTGGCTTGGTGATTATCAAGATCACCCAAGAGATCAAATGTTTATTGATCCCTATGTTAGTGATGGGGTCATGCGGATATTTAGATATAAAGATGTTAATGCTCAGTTTAATGATGGAATTAAACAATCGAAAGATTTTTTGCAAACAGTTTTGTAGGGGTTTTTTAATTCTTTTGAAGTGAATATAAAACTAAACTCACTATGATTTTGCATACCGTTCTTTGATCTCGTGATCTGCTTTGGGCCGGTATCGGTCATCCGCATATCAGGGTAGAGTTGGGGTAGGTGAGCTTTTTTAGTTATCTTTCCTGTTTCCGGGGATAAACTTCAATCAAGTGGGTCACGAGCAATGCTAGACTCAAGGCATATTGCGGGGGGTGTTAGCACTGAAGTAGGGGAGTGTGCCACACTCAGAAATCGCGTGAGCCTAAGCAATGAAAAACATGATGCAATGTTATTTATTATTAACTAAGCCAGATGATTGGATAGTAGAGACTCTTTCAGTAAAGCTGTAAAAGGAATTTTTAATCACTAGGTGGTTTGTTCGAATCGGACAAGGGGGCAGTTAACTCTTTCATTTTTATCCTTCTTCCCCTATCTATCACCACCTATATTTATCCGTAAAAAACAGTGAACCCTT
>CAIYZI010000397.1 GCA_903930665.1 uncultured beta proteobacterium | reverse complement strand
CCTTGTCTTGCTCGGCATACATGCTCCTTGGTAACATGGTATGCCTCACACACAAAATTCCTGAAAGGTTCTACCGATAGATCCAGTTATCAGTCGTGTCGACCATTTGAATGCTCACGCCCAAGCCAAATTAAGAATGAAGCGCTCAGGCCGGAAATACATTCTGCTACTGACTGATGGTTGAATGCAACCTGAAATAACTTACCTGCGAGTGGCCTGCAGTTCAATACTATGCATCGTTATCGTTATCGTTATCGTTATCGTTATCGTCATCTTCGACGTCAATTAGCCCAAAGTCCGCATCATAAAGTAGGTTGCACACAACATAACCACGAACGATTTTGTATCCGCGAAGAACAGACTTAACACTTGCAGGAATCAACCAGCTTTGGATTTCTTTGTCGCCTTTAAGCATAAGCTGCGTTACGTCGTAAGCCGCAACATCGGCATAACTCTCCTCAGGCATAAGGAAGTTGCCAGAGCCCTGCGGGAGTGATCGGGTAGTACCTCCGGGAATACTCCAGATGCAATGGCCTGCGTCTGTTAGGTATCCGTGCCAAGGTTCAAGTTCGGCAGGAAGTGAACCGGAATATTGAATATCTCGGTACATCCCAGCTATGCTACCCAGCGATTGCAAGATCGCGATTTTTTGCCAGCTCTTATCGTTGCTCACGAACCATCTCCAAACACAGGCGAAGAAGCCTATTGATCTTCCCGAAACGCAACGAAGTTCATATTAGTTGACACGTCAATCAAAATATTTCACTTTCACGGAAAGTTTGAACTTGTAAAGCTATGGACAATCGGGGACGAACGGCATTTTGTACACACCATCGAGAGCAGTGTGTATTGTCAGATTGCTCAAGCAAACACAGTTTCATTTCATCGAAGTCATATTAGGAAAATTCAGATCCACCAATACATTAACATCAAAACTGCCATAACAAGACTCGCTGTTGACCAGATTGTCTGGGATCACCATGAAGCTAAACACACTTACCAATTTGTGCCTTGGCTGTTGCACACTGCCAACGCCGCAGACAATTTTCTTCAAAATCTCAACACAAAATTCATCTGCAGTTGTAAATTCGTAATGCCGTTAAAAAACACATCACTTAGTTAGTAATTCCTTGTTTCTTTTTGATGTGACTCACGGTTTATCCATGACCTTGGCAGTGCTCATTTTGCACTGCCCCTTTGACACAAATCGACGCTGACGTCGGCTCGAACCCGTTTGTCGGATTCGTGCTGTGTACGTCCACGTCGGTTTGTTGACCAAAAAGGACAGGCATGGAAATCGACACGAACGGCACCGAAGCGGCGACCAAGGACGTCAATGCAAAACCCAATTCGACGTCGAAAAAAACAGGCTTGATTCAAGCCATTCGACACTCGCTTGCAGAGCCCAAGCCAACCATCAAAGCCTTTGATGCCCTGGCTGAAGTTCAGTCCCCTTCCCCCCAACCACAAAATCACGAGACGGTGCCTGAGGCGGAAATCGCTGGCGACATCTACAAATTAGATAACCAGGATTGCGGTGGGCCCACACGGTGAGCCGCTTGACCGAAACGGCCTCCAGGGCAGCTCTGCTGATGATGTCGCGTGCGCCGTTGGCGTACGGCAGGCGACGGCTGTCTGCCCAAGCTCAATATGAAATGACCTGGCGCTCATTTCAACGCTTCGTGACTGCCAACTGCAATGCTCACCGATTCGATCGAATGGAGCAACTGATCAACGGCCGACGGCGTCAGATTATGGGCCTCTTGTTTGCCCCTGGCTCAATGGAGACGGCGCTGGACTACAAGGGCGTTCTGGAAGCCCTGGACCATTTGCAAAGCCTTGTGCAGGCCGCCGCGGCAGCGGCCGCCATGGATTCCGTGATCCAAGGAGCGTTGAACAATGAATGCTGAAGCGCTTGATGAAGAAATTCTCTGGCAAGAAATCATCAGCGGTCACTTGAAGTGGGTCGCCGAAATCGAGGAGCGCCTGGTCGTCAAGGTCGAGGTCGTTCTGACTGGTTACGGCCACATCTTTGACCATGGAAAAATCTTCGGAGACCCTTCAGACGCTCGCACAGCGAAGGCCGAAATGATCGAGTGCGAACGCAATGTCGAACGGCTGTACTACAGCCTCACGCTGCTGCACCATGACCCGATTCGGCGTGGTGCGAGCTACCACGATCAGCCTGAACTGTTGGGACGCACTCCATGGCAGGCGATTTTGGACAGCGGCATCGATTGCATCGACGTCGTTCTCATCGGCCCCTCCATGCGCGCCGCTGCAATGCTCGCGGAAAGCCCACAGCTTTATGCCGCCGCGAGGGAGCGCGCTTTGCACGCGCACGATCTGGATGAATGGGTTCCGCATGTGCGAGTTGTACTGGCAAATGCAGACTCACTGCGCGCGGCCATGGCAATTGAGGGGGCACTGACCAGCCGGAGCATGGTCCAAAAGAATTATGTGAAGTGGCTGCCCCAGGGCGATGGCGCCCGGAGCTCGAAGCAGTTCAAGGAGACTTTGTAATGACCCTCCTCCGCTGCATGGACTGGCTGGAACTCGAGGGTGTTGTTGTCACCCCAAGAATCTTCGAGAACTTTTGCGAGGGCACTGTATACATGTGTGGCGACAAATTTGAGGCCGTTTGCGTGCCAAGGTTTCGCGAGATTTTCAATGCATCTGCCAAGCACGCTGACATGCTGCGGACCTGCGGAGAACCATCGATGGTTAGGCTGGCTGCGCAGTTTGACGCCGAGAATGCCGCCAGGGCTGCTGCCGATGCCATCGACAGCGTTTTGTCGAAGGCGCAAGAGTGATGTCCGATCGCGTCTCCATTGCGGATGCGTTGCACTGCACGTTTGCACGCCACCGGCATCCGGATCAAGAGACGCTCAAAACAGTACGTTGGATTATTCGCAGGTACAAGATGCACAACATTTCGCAGGCTCCCAGCGCCATTCCAATCGGTGTATGGCGCGCGCTGAATGCAGCGTTTCCGGGAGATTTCATTGATTCTGAATTTGCCTCGATACGAAGTCTGGCCGCCCAGTTCGATGCCGAAAACGCCGCTGCTGATGCCAATGAGGCGATCATGAAGGTGCTCGAATCTGAGGGAGGAATTGGCGCATGAAGCACCCCACTCCCGGTGAGGCCGCATGGCTGGTGCAGTGTTTGCGGCCGCGTTACCACGCAGAACCTTTTGTGGCCGAAAAAATGCGGAACCACGACGATCCGTTTTGGGGACGTGTCGAGGCTCAGTTCGATGCTGAGAACGCTTCTGCGGCCGCAGCCGATGCCATTTCACAAATAGTACCAACATGATCAATAAACCTGACGGGGTTCTTAGGATTTTTGCACCGCTGGATCCTGAGGCAATTCAAGGACTCAGCCCAAATCGCCTGCAAAGGTGTCGCTCGGCCGCGCATGTCCGGCGAACAAACATCGAGCAAGTTTTGCACATGGTTGATGGCCAAATGCTTGACGACTTCAAACAGGGAATTTCTGCATACGGCGAGTTGATT
>CAIYZI010000396.1 GCA_903930665.1 uncultured beta proteobacterium | reverse complement strand
CTATTTATCAAATTGGACCAAAACGCTTAGTTGTAGGGGCGCATTACGGTCTTAAAGAATGGATTATTCAGCGCGTAACGGCTGTTGTCATGGTCGTTTTCACGATTGTTCTTTTAGTGGATTACTGCATTACTGGTAGCTCAACTTACGAAGGTTGGTCTGGTTTATTTAGCAACCAATTCATGAAGTTGTTAACCATGTTAGCCTTGTTCAGTTTGTTCTATCACGCTTGGATTGGTGTGCGTGACATCTGGATGGACTACATCAAACCTGTAAGCATTCGTTTGACACTGCAAGTGTTAACTGTTTTGTATCTCGTAGCCTGTGCGGCCTATGCCGCTCAAATTTTGTGGAAAGTGTAATTCGATGACCGCGATTAAAAAAGCATTGCCACGCCGCCGTTTCGACGCGGTAATTATTGGTGCAGGTGGTTCAGGTATGCGTGCTTCTTTGCAATTAGCAGAAGCTGGTCTGAACGTTGCGGTATTAACTAAGGTTTTCCCAACTCGCTCACACACTGTTGCTGCTCAAGGCGGTATTGGTGCTTCATTGGGCAATATGAGTGAAGATAACTGGCACTATCATTTCTACGACACGATTAAAGGTTCTGACTGGTTAGGCGACCAAGACGTTATCGAATTTATGTGTCGCGAAGCTCCTAAAGCTGTTTATGAGCTTGAGCATTTTGGTATGCCTTTTGACCGCAACCCTGATGGCACGATTTACCAACGCCCATTTGGTGGACACACAGCGAACTACGGCGAGAAGCCAGTTCAACGTGCTTGCGCTGCTGCTGACCGAACTGGTCATGCGATGTTGCACACTTTGTACCAACGTAACGTACGCGCAAAGACAAATTTCTTTGTTGAATGGTTGGCTCTAGATTTAATTCGTGATGATGCTGGCGATGTTGTTGGTGTTACTGCTCTCGAAATGGAAACTGGCCAGGTTTATATCTTGGAAGCCAAGGTCGTATTGATGGCTACTGGTGGTGCTGGTCGTATTTGGGATGCATCTACTAATGCGTTTATCAATACCGGTGACGGTATGGGCCTTGCAGCTCGTGCAGGCATTCCACTGGAAGATATGGAATTCTGGCAATTCCACCCAACTGGCGTAGCCGGTGCAGGCGTGTTGTTGACAGAGGGTTGTCGTGGTGAGGGTGGTATTTTGCGTAACAAAGATGGCGAACGTTTCATGGAACGTTATGCACCAACTTTGAAGGACTTGGCTCCACGCGATTTCGTATCACGTTCAATGGACCAAGAAATTAAAGAGGGTCGTGGTTGTGGCCCCAACGGTGATTATGTAGTGCTGGATTTAACTCACATTGGCGCTGAGACCATCATGAAGCGTTTGCCTTCTGTGTATGAGATCGGTATTAACTTTGCCAACGTTGACGTTACTAAGGAGCCTATTCCTGTTGTTCCAACAATTCACTATCAGATGGGCGGTATTCCTACTAACATCAATGGTCAAGTTGTTGTACCAGGCAATGGCAAGCACAACGAAGTGGTTAACGGCTTGTATGCCATTGGTGAGTGTTCTTGCGTATCCGTTCATGGTGCAAACCGTTTAGGTACAAACTCATTACTCGACCTCTTAGTATTTGGTCGTGCTGCTGGTAACCATATTGTTGAGTTGGGTCTCAAGGATCGCGAATTCAAAGCATTGCCTGCTAATGCTGGTGAGCAAACCTTGGCACGCATTGCAGCACTTGATAACTCTACCTCCGGTGAGTACGCACAAGACGTAGCAAATGACATTCGTAAAACCATGCAGAAATATGCTGGTGTATTCCGCAACCAAGAGTTGATGGATGAAGGCGTTCGTCAAATGGCTAAATTAACTGAGCGTGCAAAACATCTCTGGCTTAAAGACAAATCTGAAATTTTCAATACAGCGCGTATTGAAGCTTTGGAAGTTGCTAACTTAGTTGAAACTGCAAACGCTACGATGATTTCTGCTGCAGCTCGCAGAGAGAGTCGCGGAGCTCACTCCCATGATGACCACCCACATCGTGACGATGACAACTGGATGAAACATACTCTTTGGTATAGCGAAGGCAATCGCTTGGATTACAAGCCTGTCCAACTTAAACCATTGACAGTAGATTCAGTTCCTCCAAAAGAACGTACTTTCTAAGCCGTAGACAGATAAAAGAGAGATAAGAGATGAGTGATATTCGTATTTTTGAAATTTACCGCTACGATCCAGATGTCGATGCAGCTCCACGCATGGAACGCTATGAGCTTGAGCTCACTGGTGAACGTATGTTGCTAGATGCCTTGATTTCATTGAAGAAGCAAGATGAGACGATTTCTTATCGCCGCTCATGCCGCGAAGGTGTTTGCGGTTCAGATGCAATGAACATCAATGGTAAAAATGGTTTGGCTTGTTTAACCAATATGTTGACCTTGCCTAAAGTGATTACTTTGCGTCCATTGCCTGGCTTGCCAGTTGTGCGTGACTTGATCGTTGATATGACTTTGTTCTTCAAACAATACTTGTCTATCAAGCCTTACTTAGTCAATGACAATCCACCTCCAGAAAAAGAACGTCTCCAGAGTCCTGAAGAACGTGAAGAGTTGAATGGTTTGTATGAGTGCATCTTGTGTGCATCATGCTCAACTTCATGCCCATCTTTCTGGTGGAATCCAGATAAGTTCGTTGGTCCAGCAGGCTTGTTGCAGGCTTATCGCTTTATTGCAGATAGCCGTGATGAAGAAACAGCTCAGCGCTTGGACAACTTAGAAGACCCATACCGTCTTTTCCGTTGCCATACCATCATGAACTGTGTGGACGTATGTCCTAAACATTTGAATCCTACCAAGGCAATTGGAAAGATCAAGGAGTTGATGGTTCGCAGGGCTGTATGACGATAGGTAATGCAGAGTTATATCGTTTAAAAAGCGATGCCCGCAGGGGTTTACTTGAAAACGATTTAATTCTGCAACGTTTTTTTGAGCGTCATGGCGCTCAACTAAGCGCTGAAGATGGAAAAGTATTGGGGCAACTGCTAGCTCTCGAAGACAACGATCTGATGGATTTGTTAATCGGACGAAAAGATTCGGTGGCGGCATTGGAGAATGAGATGCAAACTCCCGCCTTCAAGAATGTTTTAGAGAAGCTCAGAGAGAAATAATTCAGCATTTTGGTGCATGCCCAGTGCAGCAGTGAGATTGAATTGTGTATTAATCGTATATTTGAATGACTAGAGGAATAGAAATGATTGAATCGGACATCAAAGCAAAATTATCGTTTTCAGACGGTACCCCAGATATTGACTTGCCAATTTATAAAGGCACTGTTGGTCCTGATGTAATCGATATTCGTAAGCTTTACGGTCAAACCGGCAAATTTACTTACGATTCAGGCTTTCTATCTACTGCGTCATGCAATAGCAAAATTACTTACATCGATGGCGATAAGGGTGAATTACTCTATCGCGGCTACCCAATTGAAGATTTAGCGAACAACTGTGACTTCTTGGAAGTTTGTTATTTATTGATTAATGGCGAATTACCAAACGCTGCTGAGAAAAAAGAATTTGATACTTTAGTAATGCACCACACGATGGTTCATGAGCAAATGCAATTTTTCTTGCGTGGCTTCCGCCGCGATGCACATCCAATGTCTGTATTGACTGGCCTGGTTGGTGCAATGGCTGCTTTCTATCATGATCAGATTAATTACAACGAGCCTAAAGCTCGTCAAGTTGCCCAAGTCCGCTTGATTGCAAAGATGCCAACTTTAGTTGCAATGGCTTATAAGTACTCTGTAGGACAACCATTTATCTATCCTGATAATTCCTTGTCATACACAGCAAATTTCATGCGCATGATGTTCGCTACGCCTTGTGAAGAATACAAAGAGAACCCAGTTTTAGTTCGTGCATTGGATCGCATCTTCACTTTGCATGCTGATCATGAGCAAAATGCTTCAACTTCTACAGTGCGTTTGTGTGG
>CAIYZI010000395.1 GCA_903930665.1 uncultured beta proteobacterium | reverse complement strand
TTGTTTAGCCAAAATTACAATACTTCTGCCCTCTGGTGTTTCATCAGCCAAAGAGGCTAACTGCGCAATATCGGCAAACTCTGCTTCAGTAACGCCTGACGCAGGGACAAAATTAGAGGCTTGACGGTTACCTAAAGTAATCGTTCCGGTCTTATCCAGCAAGAGGACATCAACGTCGCCAGCAGCCTCTACAGCACGGCCTGATGTTGCAATGACATTAGCTGCCATCATCCTGCTCATACCAGCCACACCGATTGCAGACAGTAATCCAGCAATGGTTGTTGGAATCAGACAAACCAACAGGGCAATTAAGACTGTAATCTGAATTGGAGATCCGCTACCACTTACCGCAACACTAAATATTGAAAACGGAAGTAAAGTAGCTACAACTACCAAAAAGACAATTGTTAGTGCTACCAATAAAATTGTTAGTGCAATTTCATTGGGCGTTTTTTGACGTTTTGCGTTCTCCACCATGGAGATCATTCGATCAATAAAGGTCTCTCCGGGATTAACAGTTACGCGAACCACTACCCAATCAGATAAAACACGCGTACCACCGGTTACTGAAGAAAAATCTCCGCCAGATTCCCGAATGACTGGGGCAGATTCTCCAGTAATGGCTGACTCATCTACAGAAGCCACGCCTGCAATTACTTCTCCATCAGCCGCAATAACATCATTAGCTTCGGCAATAAAAATATCGCCCTTACGTAATTGCGTTGCAGACACCAACTCAGATGGTGGCAGTGCATCCCAATTACTCGGCATATCTGTAGCCTTAACCTTTTTAGCCCAAGTCTCTTTCTTTAAGCCTCTTAACGATGCTGCCTGCGCTTTACTACGGCCTTCTGCCAAAGCTTCAGCAAAATTTGCAAATAAGACCGTAAACCAAAGCCAGAGCATGACCCATAAAATAAAGCTTGAGGAAGCTTCACCTTCGCCATATAAAGATTGCACCCAAAGCAATGTCGTCAAAATGCTACCAATATAAACAACGAACATCACTGGGTTACGCCACTGAATGGATGGGCTTAATTTTTTAAAGCTATCCACTACGGCAGGTTTTAGCAACTCGGCATCAAACATGCCTAATGTTCTTTTAGTCATTTTTTTCTCCGAGAATAATTAGCGAATGATTGGAAGCATTAACTGCTCAACAATAGGGCCAAGTGCAAGCGCCGGAACATAGTTGAGCGCCCCAACCAAGATGACCGTACCAGCCAAAAGAACAATAAAAAGTGGTCCATGCGTAGGCATCGTTCCTTCGTTGACCGGTATTTTCTTTTTCGCGGCAAATGCCCCAGCTAAAGCTAACACCGGAACAATGACCCCAAATCGACCAAACCACATGGCAATAGCCAAAAGAGAGTTGTAGAACGGCGTATTTGCAGACAGACCAGCAAACGCACTGCCATTGTTATTGGCGGATGAAGTGAATGCATAGAGAATTTCAGAGAATCCATGAGCGCCAGGATTAGCAATTCCAGCAACACCGTCTGAAGTCATTACCGCAATGGCCGTTCCTACTAATGCAAGAGTTGGGGTAACTAATATTGCGATCGCTACCATTTTCATTTCATAGGATTCAATTTTTTTGCCGAGATACTCTGGTGTACGGCCAATCATCAAACCGGCAATAAAAACCGCAAGAATAGCAAAAACGAGCATTCCATATAAACCAGAACCTACTCCGCCAAAGACAACTTCGCCAAGCATCATGTTCCACAGCGGGATAAATCCACCCATTGGGGTAAATGAATCATGCATTGCATTGACAGCACCGCAGGAAGCTAAGGTAGTGATGCTGGCAAAAATACTCGAGTCATCAACACCAAACCGG
>CAIYZI010000394.1 GCA_903930665.1 uncultured beta proteobacterium | reverse complement strand
TGGAGCGGTGGTCCAAGAGATGAAGTCGGTGTGCGACGAGGTGGGGAAGGAACTTGTGAACCTGCGGAACCGGATGCGGAAGGACGCGAAGAAGGACTCGAAGATGGGTCAGGCTAGGTTGCTGCAGGACGCTCTGGAGCACTCAACCCGTTCAGTAACGATGGCTATGGGTCTTGTGGGGGAGCTGGTGAGCGAATGCGACGCAATGGTGGCTGCCGAGGCGCTGGACGTGAAGCAGAGGTCGAAACGCGTCGAGTAGTCTCAGAGGAAGAACAAAGAGCTGCTGGATTTGGTGCAGTCTCTGAGGACTCAACTTGCTGAGCGGAAGTCCGAGTGTGAGCTTCTGACCGGGTCGCTGCGTTACGTGAATACTGAGATCACCTACGAGCGGACGCAATGCGAGAACGGTCGGGTATACATCGAGAGTCTCAAGGAACAACAGGCTTCACTCCAGGCGAACTGCGATGCACTCAAAGCCAAGCAGGTGGAACTGGAAGCGACGCGCGATCGCCTGGAAGAAAAGGTGCAGACACAGACCTCGACCATTGCCAAGATGAAACGCAAGCTTGACACTCTCGATGCAGAGAAGGTAAAGTTGACCCAGGACGTGGCAAAACTGACAAAGGACGTGGAATACTACCAGCGTTTCGGGCGTGAGTTCACTGCTGCCTTCTACGACGCCGGGCCCACACTTGACATGACTGCACTCCTCGAAGGCGCCGGGTATGTGGCGGGTCTTTATGCCGAGCTCTTGGTCGAGAGGGACCGGCTCGTGATATCGGACCGGGTGTTGGCATCCGAGCAGTTGGATTCCCTGATCAAGGTGCTCGAGCGGGAGAACAAAACGCTTTCGCGTGACCTCGAAAAGTTCCTCAAGAAGCACCCCGGAGTCGTCAAAGAACTCAAGAACTCCAAAACACCTGCAGTCCATGACGGCACCGTGCACGCCCTCGCGATCTCGATGCTCGAGACTGCAGTCGCGCATTGCGATCGAGCATTCGTTTCGCATCTCGTGGACCTCTTCAATGTGCACTGGCAGGACATCCGCCTTCGCACGCAGCAGCACGTGTGCCTCGCGTTTGTCGACTTCATCCGTGGACGCAAGTGGGCCGACGTCATGGGCCAGGACCCTGTTGTTGCCATCCTCGCGCGCTCCAAGGTGGATCCGGCCTATAAGTTTGTGATGGACAACGTGAAGCCCATGAATCCGGAATGTTACCCAAGGGGACTTGCGGCCTCGATGAAGACTAGGTTTGGGATTTGACAGAGAAGTAAACCGTGCAAAACGTCTCATGGGTGTCATTGTGGCTCCCTTTCTCAATGCAGTCGTTTCAACCCTACTACGATGCGTGGTCGGAAGCCCAGGAGGCCAGTCGGCCTAGGTTGCTGACAACCGTGCAGATGATCCGCGCCCAGAGACAGAGTGTGAAGTCAAGCGGGTTCGAGCGCATCGGGACCTTGCAAAGGGCACTGGAGGCATTGGACAAGCAGGTTTTCGCTGATTTTTATTAGTACGTGCTCCATAATAATAATAACCTCTTCTTAATAACCCCTACCACACGAGTTGAGCATCTATCGCTCTGATCATGCGCTTCTGCCACTCGGGCGCGTCGTCGCGTTCGGGGTAGATCTTGTGGAAGTCCACGGGCTCGAAATGGGCATGGAGGTTGTGCCAGTCGATGTCGTACTCCGACGGCCGCGCCCACTCAGGGGTTGGAGTGCCCCATTGCAGCTTCACTCGGATTAGTTTCTTGCCCGCGATGGAGTCGTAGCGTGCTTTCACTGTGACGGTCTTTGACTCCGAAACGCCAATGGTCTTGCCGCCCTTGATTATCTTGCTCTGGAAATTCCATGATTTACCTAATGTTAAAATTATGTTTATGCAAACTTAATATACCAATCATCCCACCGCGAAACTTCTGTT
>CAIYZI010000393.1 GCA_903930665.1 uncultured beta proteobacterium | reverse complement strand
GGAAAAAGGGATATGGCATGCTCCGTGGATCAGTCCATTGTGTTGAACCGGCTGATTGCCGATTCTGAACTGGTGGTTTTAAAGAATGCGGCCCATATATCGAATGTGGAAGTGCCAGACGATTTTGCAAGCGCAGTAAGGGGATTTGTGGATAAACAGCAAAATGGGACTTAAGAGTCGGGATTGCTGTTAGGCTGGGTTGCGCTTTTCCCTCATCTTGTGTTTGTGCGGATTAATGCTTGAGTTTAGTCGTAAACTACCTGAGCAATTTTTTGGTCAGTGTTTTGATAGGCTAGCTGCTATTTTGGGTGGTTTTAGGGGGGGGTAGGATACTGCTTCAAATTAAGGTTAAGTAATCTGGGAAATAATCGGGCTTTATGAAAATATTGGGGGAGTGCCACCATTTGCTTTATTTTTAAAGATTATCACTATTTTTACGCCTATAGCGGTGCGCGAAAAATGTTCTATAGGCTATTACAAAATATAAAGCTCAAGCGAGCTTAACACTCACTTCTTTTCTAGAGCAAGGAAATGTGAGGGTTTAAGAAGCCATCAACTGCTAGTTCAATCCCTTGCATAGAAATCTACCTAAAACATATGGAGGTGTAGGAAATTTAACCCTTTGAATTCTTGCAATAGAGCAACCTATGGGTTCTCTTGGTTGACCAATGCAATCGGATTGAGAATGAGCTCATGTGAAGTTTGAGACAGATCACGAACCTTGCGCCCCTGAAAATAAATTTGCAAATTACCAAAATCGTTCGCAAAAAGATTCAATGGCGCTTTCCCAACAACCACTTTGGATTCATTGGCTGCTAAGTTAACTAGGGAAATTTTCCCCACACTATCTTGTACGCATAATGCAGCGGCTTGATTTGCAAGAATAAAGACAAAGTTAGGTGATTTAAGAGGTCCAATAGGAGTGAATTCTACTGGCTTCTCGTTACCTTGTCTTTCGCAAGCAACTTGAGCAATATTGCTATTCGCTACATTTGATCCTGCACCAACAACGGACGCAGAGGGCGCTAAAGGTGCTTGGCTCTGCGATGGTTGCATATCGGATCCGGAGTCATTTGCTGGCCCTTGAGGTAACACTAACCCTGCTGCACTATTACCTTGCTTCGCCAGACCTGAGTCATCATCCCAAGCAAATAGAAAGGCGCTTGCAAAAAACAGCGCGCCTAATCCTGCAACCATCAATCCCGATTTGGTAACAGAGAATTTTGATCTGCACACCTTAACAGACTCATTTTGCGTTTTCTGTTGTATTGCACTAGTCTTAAAAGAGCTCACCCAAGGCATGCTGTTTAATTTACGGAAATTAGAATGGCCGCTGGTGGTCAAGTCGAGTCCATCCATTACAGTGCCCGGGCTTTGTATCTCGCCGCTTATGGTATCGGAGGTAATGGTTGGTGGACTTTCTAACTTCGGCGCTGGTACAACAAAATCATCCTTTTTCAAACCAAGCAATTTGCCCAGTTTCAGCGCAGTGTGGTAACGATGTCGGTGATTAAAAAAATACTTTAATTGCCTCGCCTCCAATTCGTTGATGTGGGCAACTGAGAGGCAAAGTTGTTTAGCTAAATCCGCTTTTGAAATTCCCATCCTGATTCGGGCCTCCATGAGGACCTCCTCTTTAATTTCTGGTGTGAACTGATTATTCATTTTCATTTGCTAGCTGTTCCCATAAATCCATCAAATTCATTGCCTAAATGCAAGCTATCTTGCTGATGGCAGAGGCAGTAAACATACAAATAAGCAAAAAAGTCTCATTACCTTGATATAATATAGTACTTTTTACCTACAGAAACTATAGTCATGCAGTTAATTTGGGTCGCCAGTCCAACTTCCAAAATTAGAAAATTTAATATCACCCACAAGCAACTTATTCAGTTAGCCTTGGTATTTTCTTTGTTGTTTATGGCGACTGGATCGATATTTTATTTCATTGGGTTCCGTCTAGCAATTAAGGTTAAGCCGGCAATTGCACAAACCCTCGGTGGTGTAGTAACACTTGAAGAACAACACGAAATTGAAGATCTATACCGTTCAAAACTAGATGAGCTTCATACCCATTTAAATACCGTTGAGCAATTGGTTGCAGATTTGCAGACAGAAAAAGAGCGCCTAGCTAAGATTGCAACACCGACTGCAGTAGCTTCTAAACTGGCTTCAGCCACCGGTTCAGGCGGCCCCTTACTTTTACCAGCTAAATTAAACAAACAAAATAGTACAAACCTATTTAACAATTTAGATGACGCAATCGAACGGTCCAAAAATTTTGAAGATTCAGTCAAAAACTTAGACAGGGAGTGGGATCGCGAAATTAATCTTCTCCAGAACCTCCCAACCAATTCACCGGTGGATGCCCCAGCCCATTCTAATTTTGGCAATCGCATCGACCCTATTAATCGGCGACTCGCTTTCCATTCGGGAATTGATTTTCCAGCGCCTCCTGGAACCAAAGTATTTGCAACTGGCGATGGAAAAATTTCCAAGATATCATCTGATTCTGGCTATGGGCTGTTTATTGAAGCTAAGCATGCTATTGGCATTAGCTCAAAGTATGCTCACCTCAGTAAAACGCTTGTGCAAGAAGGCGATACCGTTCGCCGCGGTCAAGTAATTGGTCTGGTAGGAACTACCGGCCGATCTACAGGCCCTCATTTGCATTACG
>CAIYZI010000392.1 GCA_903930665.1 uncultured beta proteobacterium | reverse complement strand
CATTATCCTTTAAGCCCTTGGCTAAAACGATTGGAACAAAACCACGCCATGAACCAATACACACTATTGTTTTTGGTTTTATCAAACGAACCTGAGAATAATAGAGCCATCCTAAACCCAAGTTCTGATCGATGGCCGTTTGAGAGTGCCCCATCTCCAGTAGCTGTGGATGTTTAAATACTTTTTTTAGCCATGTCTGCACTTGGTGTTCCTGATTTTGTATGTTGACATTAGATTTTAACCCTGCCCAAGTCCTTCGCCCCTCTTTGGCATGGGGTGACAAGGAGATCAACCATCTTTTAAATAAGTACGCTGCACAGTGCGCATGCATTGTGATGTGAGCCTAAGAAAAGCGTAGCGGGCTTAGGCTATGAGGGATTAACATTTCTACTGTTTCTTTTAAAATTTTGGTATTGCCATTAGCACCCAGAACGATTGATTCATTATGGATACCTGCTTGGCTATTGACTATCCGTATAGAGTCATATTGATCAATCGGAAGTCCAAACTTGCTAACCTCATCCAGAGACATCAAACTTAGCCCCGAATGCAGGTGCCGATCCAGCATCATCATTCGGGCGGCCTGAAAACCCGAGGGTACATTACTGGCAACCTGCTGTGAGTTCATCCATACACCCCGCTTACTCGAAAATCCATTAGCCCCCAAACTATTGGCCATACTTGGTAACTCACTTTCAATTTGCGGCAACAGCATATCCGAGGTGAGAATGAGATGCAGAGGTACCCTACCCTCACCTTTAATAAGTGAGGACAGTATATTTTGGATGGTTTGAGGATCGCTTTGGGGCTGCGCATTGATGTCACAAATAATTGCACCCCCTTTTAACCAGGTTTGTGCTAGATCAGGTGTAATTAAATCTACCCCACAGATGTCGAGTCCGAAGAGGGCTGCCACACGAACCGATAAAGCTATATTATCCGAATGGACATCTTGCAAGGACAGAGTTTGAGTGCTACCGCCAGAGACAGCATTATTTTTTCGACGTAAAGCAAAAAATTCATCTTTTTCCAGAATCGAATCGGGCGTCATACCATATTGCGAAATTAAACCCTCCGCCTCCTCATTAATCGTGGGCAAGGTAAATGCATGCCAAAACTTTGCTCCATCCACCTTCTGTTTAAGCTTTAGCTCATTCGCGAGTCTGACTAGCTCTGCGATTGAATTTATACCATCACCCACCACACCCCAGGGAAGTTTTTTAGTGACCTTTACCACTTCACCTCTAAATACCAAGAGACGATGGCCAATGCCATCAAAATGCTTCTCCACCATCACCCTATTGGAATGCTGGGATGCATTTTGAAATGCGGTTTTAACCATTTCATCTGAAATAACATTGGCAAATACTCCCCGACCGCCCTCTTGATCAACAGGCTTCACCACCACAGGGTAACCAATTCGCTGCGCTATATCACAGGCTTGCTGAGCATTCTTAGCAATTAATCCAAAAGGTGATGGCATGCCAGCTGAGCGCAAAATCTTTCCAGCACGAAGCTTATTTTTCACCAATTGGATTCCAATGGGTGAAGTATGCATAGTGATTGAACTAAATAAGTCAATACTTTTAGAGCCAATTCCAACTCTTATCCAGTCAGGCTCATCCCTCAAAACAGGAATTTTTAATTCTCGTGCGGCATCAATAAGAGAGGGATAATTCTGGCCAACATCACCCATCCTGCTTAAATTAAGACCTAAAGCATGAAATTCCTTAGTAAGTACTACCAATTCGTCGTCTAAGAGTGTATTTTTGGCAGCTGAGTTAAATAAAGACAAAACCCACTTCATTGTTAACTCAAGGCCGGCTTTATTAGAATATGGCATGCAAACTAGAAAGGTTGCCAATCCACCCACCTCAGACATTTTGCAAATAATTGAGGCTCTTTCGGGGGGTGAGATCGGAATACTGTGAGACCTTTGCAATTGAACTATTAAATGAAGAAAGCACTCCAAAAGTTCAGATTGACTGGTAATAGGCGAATCTTCATACCTTTTTAGCAGCGAGGATGGAAAATAATCTCTTAATAACGGATTGAGTTGGTCAAGATAGTTTGGGGCAATGGCTCTAATGTGAATATGGCCCAAAATACTTTTTTGATTGGATCCATAAACATACCCAGGAATGGCACGAAAATCACGATCTACAAGAATCATGCTGACATCTGCTGACAATACACCCCCAAATTATGATAGCCAAGTAACGATACCCTTTCGATTCCAGAAACCCGCTTAAACCAGCACGCAGCAAAATAAACATTTACCCTGGAAACGCCATTTTAATGCAGATTGAATGGTGCACAAGTAGAAGGAAACTTCTTTCACTTTAGTCAAAACTAGATACCCAGGAATAAACTAGAACTAATTGTGGCCGCCTCTCAAAAAATGTGATGAGTTAAATGAAATTAAGATGCAGGTAATCATCAAATATATAATGAATGATTCGCGCTCATAGCCAATATCCTTGCTCAATTACCCGAAACATAACCTAAACATCCAGATAAAATGGCGAATTTAAGTTATAGCCTGAATTAGTAAATTTTTAAAGAAAGTTATGGCCCTCGTGAGCTTAGAAACCAACTCAGAATTCCTGCAATGCCTAAAAGGGCACCAACCCCCATTTGATCAGAATAAGAAACACCTAATTGGCGTTCTCATTGGGGAGGGCGTGGGAACCGAGGTAGTCCCAGTCGCCTTGAATCTGCTTGAAATTTTAGGGAGGCATACAAAAAGAGAATTTGTACTGCAAACAGGCGGGTTGATTGGTTATCCGGCCAAAGAAAAATATGGGTCAAGCCTTTCGTCAGAAACGATTGACTTTAGTTCATCCATTTTCGCACAAAATGGAGCCCTGTTTTGCGGGCCAGGTGGCGAACGTTTTGTGTATGAAATGCGCAGCAAATTTAGTCTCTATTGCAAATTCACGCCCGTAGAACCTCTTCCAGAATTGATTGATTCAGGTTCAGTTCGCCCAAAGCAAGTAAGCGCCACTAATATGGTTATGGTTCGCGAAAATTTGGGTGGGATTTACCAGGGGAAGTGGACACGTGGTGTTGATAAAGACGGTGAAACGATTGTCACTCATAATTTTGCCTACACCAAAAAAATGATTATGCAGATTTTGGAAGTGGCATTTAAGTTAACTGAAAAACGCCGAAAATGCCTCCACGTTGTTTTAAAACCCGGTGGAATTCCAACCATCTCTGATCTATGGTGGCAATGCGCTCAAGAGATGCAATCAAAATTATTTCCCTCAGTTGCACTCTATCAGCACGAGATTGATAATGCAGTTTACCAATTGATTGCGAATCCGTCACAGTTTGATGTGGTGGTCTCGCCAAACTTGTTTGGTGATGTGTTGGCTGATTGCGCCTCTCTTCTGCTTGCCTCACGTGGACTATCGTACTCCGGCAACTTTAATGCCCAAGGAAATGGAGTCTATCAAACCGGACATGGGGCTGCCCGTGACATCGCTGGAAAAAATATAGCCAACCCTATCGGACAAATTTATGCGCTTGGAATGATGCTCAGAGAAAGTTTTAACTGGCCAGAAGCTGACACAGCTCTACGTCGAGCTGTCAAATCAACCCTACAAAACGGGATTTTTACTGCTGATATTGCCCCTTCTGGCGGTCGAATTTACGGGACACGTGAGTTTGGCCATGAGGTTAGTACACATTTACAAAAGCAACTGACTGGACTAACCTTGTGAGCAACAAACTAGGTTTATTGGTAATTGATGTACAAGAAGATTTTCTTGATGATCCTAATCTAACACCTAATAAATCTGAGCTGGTTGATTCTATTTATACGTTAATGAGCTGGGCACGCATAAACAGCATTCCTGTTTTTCATATACAAACGATCATTTCCCAAGATGGATCTAATGCAATGCCTCACTGGCAAGAGAACGCTCAATACAAATGCAAAATTGACTCTCCCGGAGCGAGCGCACCGCCTTTACTCAAGCCGCTTTCGGGTGAAAGGATTTTCGAAAAACAATTCTTTGACGCCTTTGACAACCCCCAAATTGTTGATGCGCTTGTCAGAAATGACATTCAAACCTTAATCATTAGCGGCGTACATACACATGCGTGTATTAGGGAGGCCGCCCTTAGCGCTTACGCTAGTGGCTTTAAAGTTATCATTCCAGAAGATGCAGTGGGTTCGTACGATGCATTACACGCCACCCAAACATTAAAGTGGTTAAATGGGCGTGCTGCCAGCTGCATAACT
>CAIYZI010000391.1 GCA_903930665.1 uncultured beta proteobacterium | reverse complement strand
TCGGGTGGTTTTTTCATTTAGGATAGAGGTGCTACATTAATCATTAATCTTATTAATAAAGACACATTATGAAAGCTTCATTAAAGACTGGCATTAAATACGAACACAAATTTAAGGTGCCAAAATCAAAAACTGTTCCTTGTTTGTATCCTGAGTCAGACGAATTTATTGCTATGCCTGAGGTGTTCGCTACTGGCTATTTGGTAGGCTTTTTAGAGTGGGCTTGTATTAAGGCGATTAATCCTCATTTGGATTGGCCAAAAGAGCAAACACTGGGAACACATATTAATGTGAGCCATGAGGCGGCAACGCCAGTCGGTTTTGAGGTCACTGCCACAGTTGAGTTAATCGCTGTAGAAGGAAAAAAGTTAATTTTTAATGTTCAAGCGCATGACGGAGTTGATTTAATTTCAAAGGGGCAACATGAGCGTTTTGTCATTAGCCGAGAAAAGTTTGATCAGCGCATAAAAGCTAAGGCTGGTGTCGTTTAAAACAACAGTCTAGGAGTGGAGTCAGACATCCTAGGTCCCGCTTCGATTCCGCCCCGGGCCACCAAGATTCACAATAGCCCACTTGTTGGGCTATTTTCTTTTGGGTCTTGGCAAGGTTAGATGCTCCTTTATATAAAGCATCTCTGATATGGCATCTATGGTCGAACTTGGATCGAAAATTGGCGCATAAACATGAACCCAAAAGAGACGAGAATCTTCAAACAGATTACGAATCCTGATTGAGTGGATTTAGCCGACTTTCTCAGTGTAGGTAAGTGCTCAACAATTACTTCACTCTCTTGTGGGCCTTTGCCAAAATCTAATGTAATCACGCTAGAATTCATCCAGCTTCCAGCCCTTTGTTGAAGGAACCAGACAGGTCTAATCAAAGATCGATTAGTCTATATGCACCACGGCGCAGTTCAAATGAACCAACATCTTTTCAATATCTTCTGTTAAAAATGCTTTTTCAATAAAAACCTTGTGGATATTTTTCATCGGCATGCCATTCATATTAATGAACTCTATAGATGCAAAAATATCTCCCGACAAAAGCCTCTTATTGGCTAGGAAATTATTCAATAATTTTGTGAAGTGAATATCTTTTACATGAGTTTTTGATCCATTTTGAAAAATAATATTTGGCAGAAATAATGCGCTTTCTCCAGAATAATTTTCAATCAATGCAAGTATTTTGCTTTGAGATAAGATATGCAAATTGATTTTTATATTTGTAGTAGAGTCCCCTAAAAAAATATCCCCCACTTTGACTGCATCATAGTCTGCCGCCATAAGAACGGCTATGCCTTGTGTAAGATTGATTTCAATAAATTTACCGCCTGATTCGCAGGGTGGTAAGGTGATATCTGTGGTGATGTAGTCAATCCCTAAACTATACACACCCGATTGTCTCAGGATCTTTTCGGCCATCAAGACAACTTCTGGATTGATGTCATGAATAATCTCTGCCGAGCCTCCCGTCCTGAGATTGTCATTGCGACGCAATTTGATACGTTTTCCAATGGGTATTATCGATTGCAGGCTGAGATCTTGTAGCTTAAGGAACTCTATAACCACATCATCAATCGGCATTGGTCGTTTATAGTGACTTGCATATAAATTTAGCGTTCGATGCTGATTTATTTGTTGATGAATTAGCGTTTCAATAGTATTCAATCCATCGCCAATAACAAATGGCGCACTTCTTTTAATGCAGGCAACAAAGTTTCCTGCTACGGTCATTAGTCTATAGTCATTCCCTTCTACAAATTTTTCCACCATTATTTTCGATGAGGATTTTAAATATTTACTCACCTCGTTGTAAGCAAATTGCAACTCCTCAATTGACTTAATACCTGCAGTCACTCCTTTTCCACCACCACCATGAACTGGCTTTATCGCACAAGGAAAGCCTATCTTGATTGCAGCGGACAATGTTTCCTCGTAACCCTCTGTTATTTCATAATTAGCTGTGGGGACTCCCAAAGAATGAAAAAAAACTTTTCCTGAAACTTTATCTGTCTTAAATGAACTTCGTAAATCCTCTACTGGACTTGTCTCAAAGAAAATTTTTGAATTTACACCCATCCCGTAAAGCCAGCACCTGTTTCCAAGGGGGGCGTAATGCAATCCCCTTGCTTTTGCGGAAGCTATGAGAGTATGCGCTTGAAAATCTGGATGCTCTACTCGACACAAATCCCAAAATTTATCTAGGTTCTTTTTGTAATCTGAAGATAAGTTATTTTTAACATTTAAAAAAAGGTTGAGTACTATCTTGACTGCTTTAATTGTTAGATTTGGATTGTGAAATTCGATATATATAGAAGGGTCTTGGAGTTTGTTGGTAAAACCGTACTCATCAAGATCTCCTCGAACATAATTTAAGATAAATAAGGATGCATGAGCAATATGCAAACATAGTTCATCAGGAAATCTTATGCCGTCGAAGAGTTTTTGATATCCAAAGTTCGACTCAAGATATTGCAGAGCAGCACTTGCATTGTCACAAATTAGTTGCCGCTCTGATTCTTTTAAATCTACTAGCGAGGTAACAATGCACTGATTCTTGCAAAATGGGTTAGGTCCCCAGTATATATTTGTGCCTAACTTCATATTATTCAAAATATCCACCTGATTTTTATCGAAAGCACATTCTTAATAAAAAGGGTTTGAGTCAACTATCAAAAACTGTATTTGCTATGTAAATGATTACAACATCATGGGGCACACTAAACAACTCAATCTAGTTGTGCCTTAATGGTTTCAAATTTCTCCCTGCTAATCTGACCATTAAAACCATGCCCTCTCTGTACCCAACAGTATTCACCAGTCACCTTGCAGCGCAATTCAATGATGTGGCTGTTTGTCCAGATGCGATGCTGCTCAATGATGTCGTAATTCGATAAGTTCATCTTCCCTCCTTAGCAATTTAATAATGGCTGCAAGGATTGCAAATCGCCGTTACCAAATACTAACTGAAAAGGAGCTCGAATCTCACTCTCTGTACGTTTTTGCCATTTAACGGTGAACATTTCATCTACCAAACTCAATGAAGTTGCATTGGTATACC
>CAIYZI010000390.1 GCA_903930665.1 uncultured beta proteobacterium | reverse complement strand
TTTGATATCACACCAGAATTATTTGATGTCTACGCCGATATGGTCAAGAGCTTGGCTGATCGCTTCTATAGCCTTGTGACTCGATACACCGCCAGCACCTTCTTGCGAGCCAAGTTAAATGAAGCGTTAAAGATGCATGCTGTAGATCCGCAGCTTTATGAAACCTTAACGGATGCCCGCAAGCGCTTGGATGCTCGAGAGGGAAATGAGGATTGATTGACTCACTACAGAGAATTACTCTGGATCAATCAAATTTTCTTTTCCTAATCTGCCTTTAATTAGGTCAATGCCATATTTAATAACGGCAACAAACAGAATGGAGCCAATCACATCGCCCGTGAACATGGCGATGAAATGGTTCCAGCTTGCTGAATCCATTCCGCGCATTTCAAACCATAGTTGATGCAGTCCAGAGCTTAATAGGGCATAAGCCAGAATTGAGCTGACTAATTGTTTGATAGTGATATTGCTTAAGTCTGGTCTTACTTGCAGATTGTGAACAGCGAAATGTCTGCCTAATAAGGGTGCTAAACCTGAGATGGCAGCAATACCTAAGGTGGTAACAAGATCTACCTCATAAACGCCTATGAAGAGGATGAGTCCAGAGGCAACGCTCAGGCCAATAGCCCCTGAGTAGTTAAAGATCAAAGTTAAAAAGATTCGCAAGCCCGCAGGGATAAAAATCCAATTTACCCCTTGAGCATTTTCAAGGTAGGGGGTGATATAGCCATTGAAATAATAGAAAGCAAAATACAAAACTGCACTCAGGGAAATTTCAATCAGAAATTGGAAGGCGGGCTTGATAAATTGCATGGCAACATTATCTTCTATTGAAAGCCCTTTTAATCCATGTAAGCTCTAGGGTGTATACGTAGTACAGGGGTTGGTAAAATACCTTTATTAAATCAATAAAAGCCTAATTTTTAATTAAGGTCAATATTTCCAATATCTCCAAAACCAACACGCAGCGAAATCCCTTGTGAATAAAGGCTTAAAAATTATTGCCTTTTTTAAGGCTATTCGGGGATTAATAGCCTTTTTATTGGGAATAGCCTTGCTTATTGGCGTTCACTATGGGGTGATGGATGCCGTCAGCAGCCTCCCTATCTTTGATGAAACGCTTTCTGAAGACGCCTCGGTTACAAAGCTACTCTTATGGTTTGATACAACCACGAACGATCAATTTATATTTATCGCAACAGGTATGTTGGGCTATGCCTTATTGCGCTGGATTGAGGCCACTGGAATTTGGCTCAACAAAACTTGGGCTGAATACCTAGCTGTACTTACCGGCTTCGTTTATCTGACGATAGAAGCGATAGAGTTCGTACGCAAACCCAGCATCGCCATTAGTCTCATCTTTGCAGTTAACCTGCTGGTGGTGCTATATCTTTGCTGGGTACTTTGGGTAAAGAGGGCAAAGAGGGTTGTCTAAGTGCTTGATCGATAGTGCTTGATAGAGAGCCCTCAATGCCACTCCAACAGGTGATTAAATCGAGGTAGCGATAAAGTTAAACGTACCACTTAAATTAGTGCCTATAGCTGTAACGGCGACAATAATCACAAGGGCAATTAAAGCTGCAATTAATGCATATTAAATGGCGGTAACGCCATCCTGCCGGCCTAAAAGATGATTCAGTTTTTTAGAGATATTTTTTAATCCGCGCATAACAAACCCCGTATTCATAAATTTCCAGCCTCTAAAGGACGGTATTGGTAATGATCATGTAGTGAATGTAAACCATATTTAGCTCTTTAAGATGGTGTGTAATGGTGCTTAAAGAAAGATATCGCAAAAACCTCATCAAAGTTTGATTTAGATCATTTATTCGTTATTAAAATCTTCTGGAAGTTTAAGTTTTTGGAATGATATTTTTTAAAGACTCAACTACTGCCTGTGCCTCTATCGAAAGTTTTACCGCTTCAGCCGCAGAATCGGCTGCCATTCTAGATGCTGACGCTGCTTCGGATGAGGCTTTAAGTAAGGACTCTTCTGCTTGATGAGCAACTGCTGCGGAAGCCGCTGCGGAAGCTGCTGCTGCCGCTGCTGCAGATTCCACAGCTGCCAATGCTGCCGCTACAGCTGCGGTTACTGCCGATTGAACGACAAGCAACAGTTCTGGGCTACCAGAGGCTTCTTTGGCTGCCATCATGGCATTCATGGCGGCAATGCGAGATTGCTCTGTAGATTTAGCAGCGCGTTTTGCCGCTTCAGAAGAGTGAATCGTGAGATCACTTAAGGTTCCAAGGGCAACCATGTAGCTCTTGCTCACACCTTTATAGGTACTACGTAAGTCTTCTAAGTCAGCCTTTAGACTAGCTAACTGCTCAAAAACATTATCTAAATTTTGAGTCATTTCCTACCCCTTCATATTTCTTATTTGTATCCGTTCAGATTACTCTTAAGCCCATATATTGGGAAATATTTCTCATCTACTTTTACTATAGTTTTGCATTGTCACTTGCTATTACAAGGCGTATATTGAAAAGGAGATCAATTTATTAAGCCGCAATTGAAAGAAGACCTTCGAACCCCTCAAACCCTTTCTGATATCTCTCATACCCTCGAGTTGCTACGTCAAGAAATTAAAGGTGACCGAGACAATCTGATTGAGATCGTCACTCCAATGGGGTTAATGCGCACTCGCGCTGAAGCTGCGGAAGAAGCGGTTAAGGTGAGGGATGTTGCACTCGAAGCGCTGAAAATACTTCAGTCTAATAACATGGAAAGTATTCGATCTAGCAATATCATTAATGAAGTATTAAAAGCGAAAATTAAAGAAGAGGGAGAGCACTCAGCAGTCAATCAACGCGCGCTTGATGAGCTTCATAAGATTATCGAAAGAAATCACGTGAATCTAAAAGCTAGCGCATTGGCCTTAAGCGCCGTGAATGAATTAGCCTTCAATGATCCTTTAACAGGGCTTCCTAATCGCCGTCTACTGGCTGATCGATTAAATCAAATCATTATTAACAATAAGCGTACTGATTCCTATAGCGCTGCAATCTTTATCGATTTAGATAAATTTAAAATATTAAATGATGAATATGGTCACGAAGTTGGTGATAATTTACTTATTGCTGTTGGTAGTCGTCTCATGTCCGTTGTTCGAGAGAGTGATACTGTAGCTAGATATGGTGGCGATGAATTTGTCATTTTGCTTAACCGCTTAGATGGTAATTTATATGACGCCCGAAAGGAGGCGGAAAAGATTGCTCAGAAAATATTGAGTAGCCTATTGCCACCTTATTGCCTTCAAGTTCGCTCTCGTGATGGCGAGATGAAGAAAATTGAATATCAAAACTTTGCTAGCTTAGGGGTTGCTATGTTTGATGGCGATATCTCTGAAGAGAAAAATATTCTCGATTGGGCGGATGAGGCGATGTATTGGGCAAAGAGCGAAGGCGGTAAAACGATTCGCTTTTATGAATCTGATAGAACAAGTGAACAGGCTTTATTTAAGCTTTATGAACTAGCCACTCAAAATGATGCCAAGATTAAAAATCATGGAATCAGAACGCGTCAATATGTTAAAGCTCTGGCAATCCGCGCTATGCAAATGGGTTTGTATCCTGATCAGCTAAGTAACAAAGTGGTTGACAGGTTGTTTAAGTCTACCCAGCTATATGATATTGGTAAAGTGAAAATACCTTATGCCATTTTGCATAAGATAGGTAGATTGACACCTATCGAGTGGGAATTAATTAAAACCCACACAACTTTGTGCGAAGAAATTCTGGGAGACGTCAAAAAGAAAAATCCAGCCTTATCAGATTTTCTGAATACCGCAATTGAAATTGCCGGTGCTCACCATGAGTTTTGGGATGGCTCGGGTTATCCAAGAGGACTTGCTGGAACTGCGATTCCACTAGCTGGTCGCATAATTGCTATTGCCGATGTTTATGATGCTTTGATTAGTAAACGTAGCTATAAAGAGCCTTGGACACATGAGGAAGCTTGTAAAGAGATCATCTCCAGAGGTGGCAAACAGTTTGACCCATCACTGATTGAGGCTTTTGTGCAGGAGCAAGATAATTTCCGACTAATTGCACAGAGCACTAGAGATTGAAGGCTGTAAAAAATTCTTTAAATATTCAATATCTAGCCAACTCGATAGGTTTTGCCCTAAAGCAATTGAATACCAAAGACTTTTAGAATCAAAGCAAATAAGCCAAAGCAGGCTACGGTGATGGCAATACTTATTCCCATCGTTAACCAAAATCCCAATTTAGGCAAAAGGTAGGGAAAGAAGAGGAACATTGGTAATGTGGGTATGACGTACCAAAATGTGTAATAGGCGTGATTGGCAATCTTTTCTTCGCCTTGATTCTCAATGTATAGCCAGAAAAGAGTGAGTAAGGTCATTACCGGCAGCGCTGCTATAAAGCCACCCAAGCGATCACTTCGTTTAGCCACTTCTGAAATCAAAACGACCATTGCCGCTGTTAATAAATATTTAGTGATAATCCAGATCATTTGATTTTCATTAGAAAGAGTGATTACCGGTGATTTTGATAGTTTAAGACAATCAAATCCTCACTGAAACGCTCAATTGTGTAGATAAAGAAGATTGTTACGAGTCTTATGGAAATAGTTTGGTCTGGGAGGGGCGCTTTAGTTTGGTGCTCAATAAAACCACGCAGTGGTGCTCTACTAGTTATAGTGATCGCACTTATCTAATTAAGCCATTTAATCGCTATTTAGAGGGTTATGGGGTCATAAAACAAGATTTAATACCAACCCTTTAGGAGTTACTCATGCTTACTGATGATAT
>CAIYZI010000389.1 GCA_903930665.1 uncultured beta proteobacterium | reverse complement strand
TATTAACCCTTGTCTTACCTAAAAAAGCCCAAGGCTCTGGTAAGCGTATTGAGGTTAAGTAGTGGGTGCTTAACTTCTTTACCTTAGCAACGATAAACTGGTCTTTGTAAGGGTTTATGAATGCCATAGCGTTTTCTATAGCGACATTTTTTTCAACTTGTATTGGTGGTGTATTCGCTCTGAGATTTCGTGATCGGATACATCACCTCCTTAGCTTTAGCGCTGGAGTGCTTTTGGGGGTAGTAGTTTTTGAAATACTGCCTGAGCTTTTTAAGCTGGCAAATGAGCAAGGTGTAAGCGTTACAAGGGGGATGGTGGCATTAGTTGTCGGTTTTCTAGTATTTCATGCTCTTGAAAAGCTCGTGTTGATTCATGGTATCCACGAAGGGGATTATTCGCAACATGTTCATCCAGATGTAGGAATCCTATCGGCCCTGTTCTTGGCAGGGCATAGTTTTATGGATGGAGTGGGAATTGGAATGGGGTTTCAAATTTCTAACTCTGTTGGGATTGTGGTGGCCATTGCAGTGATATCACATGACTTTTGTGATGGCCTTAATACGGTAAGCTTAATGCTTGCCAATCAAAATGATACGAAGCGTTCTATTGCAATGCTCTTGCTAGACGCTGCCACCCCAATTTTAGGCGCTGTTTCTACGACAGTTTTTAAAATTCCACCATCTGCATTAATTCTGTATTTAGGATTTTTTGGTGGATTTCTTCTCTATATTGGTGCATCCGATATTCTTCCCGAGGCGCATTCCAAAAATTCCCCAGGAACTACATTGATTCTTATTGGGCTAACTTGCTTAGGGGCAATATTTATCTATTTCTTGGCTTCAGCCTGAGGTTTTAAAACTTTTGAATTAGTGTGGTTTCTACCTTACGCATATAGGGCTGTTCTGGGTTAATGAACGCTTCATTACAAGAATTGCGCTATGGCCTCAAATTGTCTAATAGAAGACACCTCAATCCTTTGAGTATGAATTAGTTTAAGAGCTTTAAGGTTGATGTTTAATGGAGGTTTTAAAACCAATTAGCCCGTCTAAACCATGAAAAAATTACCCTCTCTTGCGGCTTCGGTGCTTGGTATAACTCTAGGTATTCTTTCTTCTTCCATATATGCCAATCCCCCAGTCCCGGCCTTCTACACTAATGTGATGAAAATGGCGCCCCAAGGTAAGTTAGGGCAAGTCATTACTAAAGAGAGAATCACAACATCTGTGAAGGGTGCACAAGCCTGGAAGATTGCTTACATCTCTTCTGACCTAGAGGGTCGTAAAACAATTTCCACTGGACTAATTGTTGTGCCAGTCGGCCAAGCTCCAGTCGGAGATAGGCCAATCATGGCGTGGGCGCATGGCACTACTGGCGCTGCGCAAAGCTGTGGACCATCACAAATATTGGATCCCGCTGTTCCTTTGAACGAATATTTTTTAGTGGGCGGAAATTCATGGACCGACTATGGTGTGCCACGCCTAGAAGAATTTATTAAAGAAGGGTATGTTGTCATCGCAACAGACTACCAAGGTTTGGGTGGTGGTGGAGTTCATCAGTATGGAGTAGCCGCAACACAATCTCGAGATCTTATTAATTCTGTTCGAGCTGCAAGCTCTATGAAGGAGGCTGGGGCTGGTAAGAAGGCAGTTGCATATGGATGGTCGCAAGGGGGAGGAGCCACTCTTGCTGCTGCAAGCTCGCCTGAGTACATTGCTCAAACTGGCACAGCTGCTGATGGTATTGAATTTGTAGGATTTGTTGGTCTGGCACCTTATGACATGGCAGTTGATATGCCCAAAGGCAATATAGATCAAGCCACTGCTGATAAGGTCATGGGCGAATTAAAAAGCGCCTTTTCAACAGACATATTGAGCTTTGCTCATTTTTCGATGGCTTTATATGGAACACAGGCTGCGTCTCCTCATTTAAAGCTCTCGGATGTATTGACGGATGAAGGCGTAAAAGTAATTCAAGAGGTTTATGGTAGTAAATGTGTGCATGCAGCTGCCGATACACTGGTTTTTACTTATGGCAAAGATTTTGCAAGATTGCTTAAGGCTCAGCCTACAAATACTTTGGCTTGGGTTCAAGCATTTACCAAGAGTTCAGTTGCACCTGTTACCCCAGTTGCACCGGTAGTTATCTATTGGGGAACTAAAGATACAACTGAGCCACCTATTCAAGGAAAGCTCTATCAGATTCAAATGTGTAAGTCTGGCGCTAATGTGATGCGGGTGCAGTTACCGGGAGAGCAGACCCATTTCACAACGCCCGGAACTGCTGGTCCTTTGTTTCAGGATTGGATCAAGGATCGGCTTGCTGGCAAGCCTGCAACCAATAATTGCGCAATGGCAGAGCAGCTACCAAGCTAAATGAAAGCATCTAAATAAATTTGGACCACTCTTGCCGAGTGGTTTTTCTTTAAATGGGGTGATTACCTTGTGAGGAACCCCGAAGAGCGTTTTTTTATAGCCACCCCAATTTCAAACCTCAGTTTGCTCTTATTCGAATTCTGTTCAGTACGGTTAAGAGTTGCCGCTACTTTAGGGTCAAATTGCATATGCAATCAATCGCTATTGCATATATATTCCCCCATTGATGGCCAGTGTTTCCCCGGTAATAAAGCCAGCATTATCATCAGCAAGAAATAAGACGCCTCTTGCAATATCATCAGGTTTCCCCAGCCGCTTGACTGGTATCCGCTCGATGATTTCCCTAAGCTTATCTTCAGGTATTGTTTTTAACATTTCAGTCAAAGTAAAGCCTGGCGCTATTGCATTGACAGTAATCCCT
>CAIYZI010000388.1 GCA_903930665.1 uncultured beta proteobacterium | reverse complement strand
GCCTAGACTCAGCAGCCTAGAGCCTCCAACCGGAGCACTGACCAGAGATGCCGAAGAATACTTTCTCCAGATTGTGGTGCCCTCTGCCTTGGTGTTATTGATGGCAGCGTCCATTAATCCCGTTTGAACAAACCATGACGCTTGAGGGTCAAGCCAGTAACTGTTGGGAGCATCCCACGTAAAACCAGCGTCATAGCACCAGATCGGGAAGTTATTAGCCAGAGCCGAGTTGATTGGAGGCAAGATCGATTCAACGAAGCCTTGGTAACGCAAGCTAGGATCAGCCCATCTAAATGGCGCGGCTACATATTGATCAATGTCATAAAAGCTTATGCAGTCAAAATATCCAGTGTCTGGTGCATTCCAAGACTCCATGATGCGCGGTGATGCGCCGGTCAAGTTAGTGATTAACTGCATTAAGGCTGGACGTGTCGCTGCTGGCAGAAATAAATTTGCAATAATCCGCGATCTAAAACTTGAATCTGGTTCGCCGGGTGCTCGCGGCAGTGTAGTCCCGAAGTAATCTTGACTGACTAAATCTAGCGTTAAGTCAGTGGCGGTTTTAATTCGAGTCGAATTCCAAGCATATGTCACGCCAGCATTCAAAACCTGAATTTGCGCGCCTAAAGCCGCCATCATTGCAAACAGAACACCGCCTTGACTTTTTGCAGCGTCATTCGTCCAGTCGGATGGAAATAGTTGAAGCAGGCGCTGTGTCCAAGCGGCTTGATTGTATGAAGGTATTTGTGTTCCTAGTACCATTTTCTAGAATGTCCCTATTGATACCGAGACACTGCTAGTTCTGAACACGTTGAATGGAGTTGCGACTAAGCTAGTCGAAGCTCCTTGAATAAGCAAAGAGCCGTCTTGAATAGAAACAACATTTGTACTGGCTTCTTGAATTATCTGGGTCAACTTACTCAAATTACAAGATTGTCCGATCTGCAAAGAATTTATATAGTTAATAACGGCGGTCTGCACAATCGCCTGAATTGGAGCTGAAGTTACACCTGTGGGAACGTGAATATTCGCTACCACGGTCACAGTAACAGGCGTTGGCCCAATGACCGAAAATTGAACCGTGAACGCTCGAATAACATTGACTGCGGCAAAAATCGTAGTCAGCAAAGAACTTGGCGGGCTACCTGTTCCATTATCTACAACAATGGTGAAGTAGCCGTTTTGCGCGCTACCGTTTGGAAGTGTGTTTTCAAGGATATTGACGTTAAGCCCTTGCTGGACTGAGGCAATTGCCGCAAGAATTGCCCCGTAGGTAGCTTTTGATAGTGAGTTGATGTAATTAACAAAACGAACTTTCAACGCGGCATCAGTTTCTGCATTGATACCGTTAGAGATCGAAGCTGTGTTATTTACAAAATCGACGGCAGAGAAACCGAGCTGGCTAAGTTGTCCAACTTGTACGTTGTAATTTACTCCAGCAGTCAGAGCGACAGCAGTAGCAGTGATTGACAAAGAGCCTGCAGGAATGACGTAAGTCCCAGAGGTGGCGCTATATGCGGGCTGGGTTGTATCAGCAACGATCTGATACTGGATCGCACCGCCTGGAGTTTGTACGATTACACCAGGAGCGATAGAAGTCGCACCAGTTTTTGGTGAGAAAAAACCAAGCGTTACTGGTCCGGTTGCGTAAGTCGCTGGAAGGCGTGTCAGCCCGAAATCGCCAACCCAAGTGTCAACGTCGCTACCTGTCGATGTGCTTAGCCGCGCCATCAACTGGACTTGAACAATCAACTGCTGCACGAAAGTGCAAATTAGGGCAACAGCTTGAAAAATCGCTAAAGCTGGATCGCCGCTAATCAAGGCGGGCGAGATGTTTAGCGACGCTCCCCATTGAGTAATTTGATTATTTACGTATTGAGCAAATGTTTGCGTCTGTAGTGCCATGCTGAGACCTTCGCGAAAATTTCGGGAAGGCTCCAGGCCAAAACGTGCTATTCCAGATAGCTAAGACTAGGATACTGTAAAAGAAACTGTTCCTTGCGTACCATTTACCAAGTTCAAACCGATCGATAGATAAAAAGTAT
>CAIYZI010000387.1 GCA_903930665.1 uncultured beta proteobacterium | reverse complement strand
ATCTGGTCGTGGAGATCCTGTTCCATTAGATTACCGCATGGAAAAAACCCCTAATGGCTGGAAAGTCTATGACATGAACATCATGGGTGTCTGGCTCATCGAGGCGTATCGCAACCAATTTTCCAATCAAATTAGCCAGAATGGCATTGATGGTTTGGTGAAGTTTTTGCAAGATCGTAATAAGCAGTTGGCTTCCGCTAAGCCGACCGCTTAACTCAGAATCCTTAAAAAAGATGGCCTTTCTTTTGCCTAAAACGGTAACTCAGGAAAATGCGCTTCTTCTTGAGAAAGAGGGCCTATCAGTTGTGCCGACTATTAATACTGTTGACTGCTCTGCTTTGCAGGATTTTGATTCCACGGTACTCACTGTCCTTTTATCTTGGCAGAAAAAATTAGCAGCCAATCATCAAAAGATTGCTTTTATACAGCCCCCTGAAAAATTAAAGGTATTGGCTGGTGTCTATGGCGTTTCTGAATTGCTAGGCCTTTAAACGCATGTCTGCAGCGATTCTCATTAAAAATATTTCCAAGCATTATGGCGCTCTGCAAGCCTTAGATGATGTTTCACTCAAGATAGAGCAGGGTGAATTCTTCGGCTTATTGGGTCCTAACGGTGCTGGCAAGACAACCCTGATCTCTATATTGGCCGGCCTAGCTACGGCAAGTAAGGGGCATGCCTCTATTTTGGGTGCTGATGTACAAAGCAATTTTCGACAAGCACGCCGTCAATTAGGCGTGGTTCCCCAGGAATTGGTTTTTGATCCATTCTTTACGGTGCGTGAAACTTTGCGTTTCCAGTCTGGTTACTTTGGCATTCGTAACAACGATGCTTGGATTGACGAGATTATGGCGAACCTCGATCTGACTGGTAAGGCTGACAGTAATATGCGCTCCTTATCTGGTGGCATGAAGCGTCGGGTATTGGTTGCTCAAGCGCTGGTGCATAGACCGCCTGTGATTATTCTGGACGAGCCTACTGCTGGAGTGGATGTTGAGTTACGTCAATCTTTATGGCAATTTATTAGTCGCTTAAATCAAGATGGGCACACGATTGTCTTGACCACCCATTATCTAGAAGAGGCGGAAGCGCTTTGTCAGCGTATTGCCATGCTTAAGCAAGGCAAAATTGTTGCTTTAGATACCACAGCCAATTTATTGAATCTGTATGGAAGCATCAAAAAAGATGGTGAAGGTAAAACGGATTTGGAAGATGTTTTTGTGAACATCATGTCTGGTAACGCTTTATGAGTAATTTAACACCCGTCCCGCTAGAGTATGGCAGCGGTTTTCCCACTTTATTGCGTAAAGAAGTAAAGCGCTTTTATAAGGTTGGCTTTCAGACGGTGGCAGCCCCAGTGTTAACAGCCATTTTGTACCTAATGATTTTTGGACATGTCCTAGAGGGTAAAGAGGTTTATGGGGTTCTTAGCTACACTTCATTTTTGATCCCAGGCCTGGTCATGATGAGCGTTTTGCAAAATGCCTTCGCTAACACCTCCTCCTCTTTAATTCAGTCAAAAATCACCGGTAATTTGGTTTTTGTTTTATTGGCACCCTTAAGTCATTTTGAGTTTTATACGGCCTATGTACTTGCAGCTGTTTTTCGTGGTGTAGTTGTAGGCTTGGGTGTGTTTGCGGTAACAGCTTGGTACGCTCCACCTGCACTCGTATACCCCTTATGGATTTTGATTTTTGCCTTTCTTGGCGCTGCAATCTTAGGAAGCTTGGGCATCATCGCTGGTATCTGGGCGGATAAATATGATCAGCTTGCTGCCTTTCAGAATTTCATCATCATGCCTGCAACAATGTTATCCGGTGTGTTTTATTCCATCCACTCTTTACCAGCTACCTGGCAGGTCGTTTCACATTTCAATCCATTCTTTTATATGATTGATGGATTTCGTTATGGCTTCTTTGGGGTGTCAGATATTTCCCCTTGGGATAGTTTGGCGATTGTTGCCTGCTTCTTTGTTGTGGTTTCAGTGATTGCTTTGCGCTTGCTGCAAAAAGGCTATAAGTTGCGCAGCTAAGGCTAAGGCCTGCATCATATTCATTAACACCACTTGTTTTAAATACCATCCATTAGGAGATTTAGATGTTGCCAACCCCCGAGCAGATTGAAAGTTATATCAAGCAGGGTATAGACTGCACGCATATTCATGTAGAGGGTGATGGACAGCATTTCTTTGCCACGATTGTCAGTCCTGCATTTGAGGGCAAGCGTTTAGTCCAGCGCCATCAACTGGTATATGGCGCAATGGGTGATCGAATGAAGGCCGAGGTACATGCTTTGTCTATTAAAGCCTTTACCCCTGAGGAGTTTGCTAAAAACTCTGCAGCATAAGAATTGACTTCAATACAAAAATAGCTTTTTACTGGAATGGTTTTATGGATAAATTACGAATGGTTGGTGGCACCTCTCTAAAGGGGGAGGTTGTCATTGCCGGCGCCAAAAACGCAGCTTTACCCATTTTGTGCGCCTGTTTATTAACAGACCAGTCGATCGTTTTGCGTAATGTTCCAGATTTACAAGATGTTCGCACCATGCTCAAGCTCTTGCAGGAGATGGGTGTGACAGTAAGTTTTCCTGATGCGGCAGATCGCAGTCATTTGGTATTAAATGCAGCCAACATTAAGAGCTCTGAAGCAACATATGAGATGGTTAAAACCATGCGTGCATCGATTTTGGTGCTTGGTCCGTTGCTGGCCAGAATGCATAGTGCAAAAGTATCGCTTCCTGGTGGCTGCGCTATTGGTGCCCGCCCGGTGGATCAACACATCAAGGGCTTAAAAGCCATGGGCGCCACCATCAAAATTGAGAGTGGGTATATTCAGGCTGAAACCGATCCCTCTTTGAATCGTTTGCGGGGCGCCTCTATTCTGACTGACATGATTACGGTCACTGGGACGGAAAACCTGCTGATGGCTGCTGCCTTGGCATCAGGCACCACTATTTTAGAGAACGCCGCACGGGAGCCTGAGGTTGGTGACTTGGCTGAGCTTCTGGTAAAAATGGGCGCGAAGATCACGGGCATTGGTAGTGATCGTCTCGTGATTGAGGGCGTAGAAAAACTGCATAGCGCTGAGCATTCTGTGATTCCTGATCGTATTGAGGCGGGAACCTTCTTATGTGCAGTTGCTGCCGCAGGTGGTGAGATATTGGTTAAGCACTGTCGTCCCGATACTTTGGATGCGGTTGTGGTGAAGCTAAAGGAAGCTGGCTTAGAGATGGAGGTTGGGCCAGACTGGATTAAAGCAAGCATGAAGGCTCGCCCAAAAGCAGTAAGCTTCCGTACTTCTGAATATCCAGCTTTTCCGACGGATATGCAGGCCCAGTTAATGGCTGTCAATGCAGTTGCTAGTGGCAGTTCTGCCATTACAGAGACAATTTTTGAAAATCGCTTTATGCATGTTCAGGAATTAAATCGTTTGGGTGCAGATATTGCTATTGAGGGAAATACAGCGATTGCTCAGGGCGTAGAAAAACTCTCTGGCGCTATCGTGATGGCGACTGATCTTCGAGCTTCAGCCAGTTTGGTAATTGCCGGCCTGGCAGCTCAGGGCGAAACCCAGGTAGATCGGATTTACCATTTGGATCGCGGATATGACCGCATGGAGCAAAAGCTCACTTTATTGGGGGCCAATATTCAGCGCGTCAAGTAAGCCGCCTGATGGATAATTAGTTGATGAAGTTAACCTTAGCCCTCTCGAAGGGGCGCATCTTCGAAGAAACAGCTGAGATCTTGTCTAGGGTCGGCATCCGCCCGCTCGAAGACCCTGAAAAATCACGCAAACTTATTATTGAGACCTCTAATCCTGATGTGCGCTTAATTATTGTCCGCGCATCGGATGTGCCTACCTATGTGCAATTTGGTGGAGCCGATTTTGGGGTGGCTGGCCTAGATGTTTTATTGGAAAAAGGCACAGATGGTTTGTACGTTCCTTTTGATCTCGACATTGCCAAGTGCCGTATGTCGGTAGCTGTACGTGAAGGTTTTGATTATGCTGGCGCCGTCAAGCAAGGATCTCGCTTAAAGGTCGCCACTAAGTACGTTAATTGCGCGCGTGAGCACTTTGCAAACAAGGGTGTTCATATCGATACGATTCAGCTTTATGGATCTATGGAGTTGGCACCGTTGGTGGGTTTGGCGGATGCAATCGTCGATTTAGTTTCTACTGGCAATACATTGCGTGCCAATGGTCTAGTCGAGGTTGAGCCTATTGCCGATATCAGCGCTCGTTTGGTAGTCAATCAAGCATCTTACAAGCGTAAGCGTGCGCAGCTCCAGCCATTTTTCGAGCTATTAAAGTAAACATTTCTCATTCCTAGTTAGTAAAACCTCAACAGAAAGAATCGGGCGGCTCACATGTCTTTTGCAGAAATTCAAGTCAAGCGCCT
>CAIYZI010000386.1 GCA_903930665.1 uncultured beta proteobacterium | reverse complement strand
CATCGCGATATGTTTTGTTTATCTATTTCGTTTAATTTGGAGGTGCTTTTAGATTGATGATGATTGTGCGGGACTCATTGCGGATGGTTGCCCCTAGCCATCCAAAGATGCAAAGCTTCAAACGCTCTAACCATGAGATTGGTTGCAATGGCCCTATCGTTACGTGCTCAATCGCTTCGCCAAACATCTCAACCATTTTCAATTGGCAAGCGCTTTCGGATACGCCAAAAAAATGGGAGCTGATGCTTACCTTACGCACACCCAATGCTTGGAGTTGCGGCACCAAATATAGCCGTCGATTTTCTATTAAATCGCTCTTATAGGAGCGAACCAGTTGGAGTTGATTTTCCCTTGACCGAGGAAATTTTGCGTAAGCCTTTAGCCACTTTAAAAAGGTAATGAGCGCGCTAAAGCGAAAGGTCACATGAGTTTTGGAGTTAAAGCTAATTACAGTGTTCCAGTGACATAAAAAATACAAATCAATGAGGACGCTTAAAAGCAAAATCATTAGCGATAGACCAATGAAAGGCATGCCATAAAATATTCTAAGAAATGACTCTCCTGCAAACGCATAACAAATAGAGAGGCAAAAAATAGCGGCCGTAATAGCGCTCACCATTGGAAACAAATAATAGGACAGTGGCGCCAATCGCACGCCAATTCTCAAAAGGAAATGGTTGCCTTGTGATCTCATGGTTTTACGCCTTTGGCACAAGATTCTTGTTGATGCTCGCTTCCATTAATATGGTCGGTTGAATGCATTTTCACGGTATAGCAAAAAGGCTCTGTCGACTTTGGATCGACCCACACCCATTGCTGCTTGTTCGATGCCACAAAAGCCGATGGCATGCCAGTTAATTTGCTTTGTCGAATTAAACTAGGTAGCACCTCCGAAAATGTGCCAGCAAAAACATGCTGAGTCACTGATTGACCTGGTTTGTCAACCCATAGCTCTGCTTGCTTGGGTAAATCGCGATTATTGAGGAACTGTGCCAAATTGACTTGAGTAAAAGTCTGATTGTTCATAAGCTCTTTAGCTAAATCTGCTGGTGAAATCATGGCAAGACCCCCAGCGGGCAAATCTGGATCGGGCTCCATATGACCTAAAAAAACATAATCTCGTTCTTTGGCGATCCCATGACAAGCCATACAAGCTGCTTCGGTAGCTTGAGGTGATTCAGGCAAAAGCTTTCCAGACTTATCCCAAATGGCGTAGGCCCAGCCATCAGCAGACACATGGCGGTTGGGGTCTTTTATCATGAGTTGATAGCGCCGGCCACCACTTGGAACACGGCTACTCTCAAAGAGGGGATCTGGCTGCGTTGCATAAGCCACCTTTGCAAATGCTGAACCAACTGGAAACTCTTTATCCCCTTCCTTGATAGCCTTAAAGGCTATGTCATTGGCATAGGTTAGGCGCATCTCCTGATTGTCTTCGCGGTACCGTGCGACCACTAGATGCCATTTATCCCAAAAACCTTTGAATTCAGAAAAGGAATAGCCAAACATGGTGTCACGAGCAACAACTTCACCCTGACTGATATGACGTGGTTGATCTGTAAATAATGATTGGGCATCTGCCATTTCAGAGACAATCATTACGAGCAATATGATTAACAGCTGTAAGTGTTTCATAACACCAAAT
>CAIYZI010000385.1 GCA_903930665.1 uncultured beta proteobacterium | reverse complement strand
TTATACCCAAGCCTTAGCTTTGGCAAATGCGGCAATCCATAGGAAAACACTGGCAGTTGATAATACTCTTAACACACAACAGCGTGAAGATGCGACCGCGGCTTCAGATAAATTTTATAAAGGTGTGTCTCTACTTACTGAACCACTTTCAACATATATGTCTGACCCTTCATCAGCAGCAGGAATATATGGTCTTGCCCAAGCAGCAATAGATGGAGGACTTGCTACTGATGTTACTTCTGCTATGTCATTGATAGGTAGTTTAAATAAAGGGGCGGTAACACAAGCTGATACCCAAAGTAGATTAGCAGATGCAGCCAAAACGTCTGCTGCAGCAGCATTAAACGCTAATACAAATGCTGAGAGACTAAGTAACACAGAATTACAAGAAAGTCTAACAGGGTATCTATCTATAAATAAAAATGCTTTCAGTGGGGCTTCGGCTACACAGCTTGCAAGCAGTATTGCCGCCTTTGCTAATTATTCTGGTGCCCCATTAAGTCAAGTAAAAGGAATTGTTATGGGTTATGCCGCTGTTAATCCAGATGTAGAAAAGATAGTTCAATCCCCAGGTTTCTTGTCTAAGATATTTGGAGGCTCAACTGTTACTGATTCAAATACGGGGAATGCCCCTGTTGCACCTGTTGTCCCGCCTGCAAGTTCCTCAATATCTTTCGGAGGTAAATCATATACATCAGGGCAAAGTGTTCCCGTCACAGGTGGTCCATCTGATGTAACTTTCACTGCTTATGGTCCAGGACAATTACTAGGTAGTGATGGTAATATATATCCATCTAATTAATTTATGGCAGAATTAAATTTTTCACAATTAGGGAAGCCAATTCAAAAAGTTCCAGCTATTCCACCAGTATCTTCTTCCAACAAGAAGCCCAAAACGGTTGCACCGATTAGTTTTTCTTCTTTGGGTAAACCTATTAAATTTTCTTCACTTGGTAGCCCGATTGGAAATAAGGAGGTACAAGATTACGCTAATCAATCTGCAAATCCTGCTGTAACGGACACAAATCCAACACCGAGTTGGTGGGATAAAGTTATTGCGGGAACGCCATTTGCACCCGCAGATGCCACAGATACCAAGTATGACGAGAATACATCTTGGACAAAACCCTTTGTTACTTCGGCAAAAATGTTGGCTAATGTTTTTAGTGATGCGCCAAGTATTTTGGCGGTAATACCAACCGCTATATTACACCCAATAAATACCGTTACAGGTTTAGTTGGTGCGGTTAAAAATATAACAGACGAATCGGTTGATGCAATTTCAACTGGTCTTGCCACAGGCGACTGGAGTCAATTGGGTCAAGATGTTCAAAAAACAGAAATATCTGTAATGAATCACCCTCTACAAACTGTTCTACTTTTAGACGGGGCATTAGAATCATCTAAAAATGTTTTACGAGGAATGATACCAGAGGGAGAAAATGTCCAAGCATATAGAGATTCTTTGCCAAAATCCGACCCAATGAGTAAAAGTCCTTATGGTTTTTCGGGTTCTTTGGGTCAAATGGGTCTTGACACTGTGGCAAAAATCAAAGGATATATTAACGATATTGCAAATGCCAAATCAAATCTTGCAAAAGCATTTACCACAAAATCTACAATTACAGAACACCTTGCGACAATACAACAAACCTTGTCGGACAAAGTTGCTTCAATGAAAACAGTTGAGGACTTAAAGGGGAAATTAACAGCTTTTACTGAAAAGCCAAAAGCTGATGTGGCAGGTGCGGAAGCAAAAGTAAATGCTAATGCTGGTGAGCAAGAAGCACTTAAAAATCAGTTGACACAAGAGCAGGAAAAACTTGATGAGTTGAATAAACAGCACACCGAACAGACGAATAAAATGGCGGCAGACCAGCAAGCGGAAATGAAGTTAAAAAGTGGCTTTGAATCTCCTACGGATATGAGTAGTGCTGTATCTAAATTATTTAAAAATGCTTTTGACAGGGCATCTGCTGTATATGACAAGACACTTGGAAGTGCCAAAATTGAAGTTGGTAATATTATAGATGCTTTAGAGAAATATAAAGATGAATTGTTTAAGGGAAGTAAGACAAAATCTGCTGATGTTGCGCAAGGTCAAATTGACCAATTAAAACTTCGTCAAATAGTTGGAGAGGGTGGCAGTGAGCAAGATATTTATAAAAAGCTACAAAGCTCTGGTGTTAATCCAAAACTTTATGAGAAAATGAATCTTGACCAATTAAAACAGAGATACCCTGCTTTAACTTCTGACTACTTAAAAACTGCAAAAAACTCAATTTATAACTCTATTGAAAAGGGGGCTGATGAGTCATCTTTACGAGAGTATAATAAAAATGTTTTGCCTTCTTTTGACTCTGCTTTTGGTGATGCGATTAAGGAAACTTACGGTGATGATGCTCTAAATAAAATAAAAGAAACTGACGCCTTGTGGAGTGAGTTTAGAAAGAATCCACTTTCAAGTATTGAAAATCCAACATTAAATCAAATTCAGACAAACTGGAAGTCTTTTGTGGATTCTGCTTCAAAGATTACTGGCGGAAAAGAAGTGATAAGTAAAATACAAAATTATGTTGGTCAACAAATTCTTGATAATGCCGAAAGTAATGGAGAATATAATTCAAGCAAGATACAGAGTGGTCTAAAAAAGTATGGTTCTATGCTTGATGATACAACTAAACAAAGATTACAAAGTGTTGCTGACAATATAAATAATACAACTAAAATTGATGTGCAACAAACACAAATTGACCAAACAAAGACACAGTTAAAAACTTCTACGACTGAGGGTAAGGCACTTGCCAAAGAACAAGCCAAGATACTTTCCGATTCAAAGGCAGTGGGTAATGACTCTGCTGATGTGGAAAAAAATATAATGAAGATTGACTCAATGGAGAAGTTGCAAAACTTCTTAAAGGCGAGTGGTAAAACAATTAAAGAGGTTACGCCTGTAATTGTCCACGCCTTGATTGAACAAGCGGACAAAGAAGCGGGCAAGCCCTCTGATGCAAATTACGACTTAAATGTCATTGACACTTTCATATCTAAAATGGATAAATTGGGCGGTGAAACTTCTGGCGGTCAAGAAGTAAATGATGCTCTGCTTGGGGGTAAGGA
>CAIYZI010000384.1 GCA_903930665.1 uncultured beta proteobacterium | reverse complement strand
TGCAGCCGAAAGGGCCTCTCCTGAAAAGGCTGCTGAACGTACCGCTAATCAACGTGATTACGATGAAAAGCAAAAAGAAGCAGCAGCTCGTGCGGCGGATCTAGAGAAGCGTCGTCAAGATGCGCCTAAGCGCTCTCAAGAAAATAAAGCGGGCACTCAGCTCGACTAATTTTTGAATTCCTGATTCATCTTCATTAACCCAACTTTGATTAGGCAAGACATTGGCTAAGATTAAAACTATTTATATCTGCCAGTCATGTGGTGGTACTTCCGCTAAATGGCAGGGACAATGCCCATCTTGTCAGGCCTGGAATACTCTTGAAGAGGGTTTGCCAGAGGTCAGTTCCAATTCTCGTTTTCAAGGCTTGGCACAAGCATTGCCACGTCAAAAGTTATCTGCTATCAGCGCTGAGGATCTGCCTCGTTTTAGTACGGGCGTTGAAGAGTTTGATCGAGTGTTGGGTGGAGGCTTAGTTCCTGGTGGAGTGGTGCTCTTAGGCGGTGATCCTGGTATTGGTAAATCAACTTTGCTTTTGCAAGCCTTGGCTGAAATGAGTTCTGCGGGTATGAATGTGCTCTATAGCAGTGGCGAAGAATCTGCTGCGCAAATCGCGCTTCGCGCCAAACGTATTGCTTTAGATGCTCCTCAGCTAGAAGTATTGGCAGAGATTCAGCTAGAAAAATTATTATCCATTATGGATACCGTCAGACCGCAAGTATTGGTCGTGGATTCAATTCAAACTTTGTATTCAGAAGTGCTTAGCTCCGCACCTGGATCTGTTGCGCAAGTGCGCGAATGTGCGGCTCAATTAACCAGGGCAGCAAAATCGAGTGGCATTTGTGTCTTAATGGTGGGCCATGTCACTAAAGATGGTCATTTGGCTGGGCCCAGAGTGCTTGAGCATATTGTGGATACCGTCTTATATTTTGAAGGTGACACACATTCATCTTTTCGCCTAGTTCGCTCGATCAAAAATCGCTTTGGAGCAGTCAATGAGCTGGGTGTCTTTGCAATGACCGAAAAAGGGCTTCGAGGTGTTGCTAATCCTTCCGCTATTTTCTTGTCACAGCATGCAGAGATGGTGCCCGGCGCATGTGTTCTGGTAACGCAAGAGGGTAGTCGTCCGCTTCTGGTGGAAATTCAAGCTTTAGTCGATACGGCGCATATCCCTAATCCACGCAGATTGGCCGTTGGCTTAGAGCAGCATCGTCTGGCAATGCTATTGGCGGTTTTACACCGCCATGCTGGGGTGGCTTGCTTTGATCAGGACGTTTTCTTAAATGCAGTTGGTGGTGTCAAGATTAGCGAGCCAGCAGCAGATTTGGCAGTCCTGCTTGCAATTCAGTCTTCGATTCGTAATCGCGCACTACCAAAGGAGTTGATTGTGTTTGGTGAGGTTGGTCTAGCTGGAGAAATTCGGCCATGCCCACGTGGTCAAGAGCGCCTCAAAGAGGCTGCTAAATTGGGCTTCACTATTGCGATTATTCCAAAGGCTAATATGCCTAAAACCAAGATACCAGGCTTAAGGGTTATTCCAGTCGAAAGAATAGATGAGGCAATTTCTGCCGCTGCAGAGCTTACTTAATTCTTAATTTTTATTGTCAGCGCAAGTCTTCTGCTTGAATCAGAAGAACTTGTTGATCACCAGCAGAAACTTCCATCCAGATTGCAGGTATTTGTGGGAAAGCTTTTTTGAAGTTTTCATATTCATTACCAATTTCAATCAGAATAGCGCCTCTTTCATTTAGGTAATCTGACGCGCCTGCAATAATGCGTCTAATTAGATCCATCCCATCATCACCACCAGCCAAAGCTAAGGCTGGTTCAGCATGGTATTCGTCTGGCAGAACGCTCATTGAAGTGGAATTGACGTAAGGCGGGTTACAGATAATTAAATCAAAGCGATTGTCATCGCTAGGCTCTGGCAATGCGTGCCATAAATCACCTTCAAGCAATTCAACTTGTGTACTCAGGCTATGGCGATCTAAATTTCGTGAAGCAACTGACAGGGCGGGCAGACTGATGTCGCAAGCACTTACATGAATATCTGGACATGCAAGCGCTAGGAGAATGGCCAGGGAACCATTACCTGTACAAAGGTCAAGTGCTTTGCCATCGGCTGGAAGCCAGGGCTCAAGCGATCCGTCCACAATTAACTCCGCAATCCAGGAGCGCGGAACGATGCTTTGCTCGCTACAGAAAAAAGGCATCCCCATCAACCAAGCTTCACCTAGGATGTAGGCAAGTGGCTTACGGGTAGTGATTCTGATCTGGGCAACTTCAATGGCTTGAGAGTGCTGAACTTGAGAAATTGGTGAGTCTAATTTCTCAAGCGCCTCTGCAGGGCTGAGGTCTAGTTGTTTGCTCACAATCCATAGAGCCTCGCTCTGTGCATCAATCGCGCCATGGCCATAGTGTAGGTTTGCTGCTTCTAGGCGTTGTGCAACTTGCTCAATACAACGATCTACTGTTTGTTCTTGCTGATGCTCAGAGTCCATAATGGATAATTTTAGATAAATGGATCAAGCAATCAATTGCTCAAGGGTCTTGCGATAAATATTCTTCAATGGCACAACGTCATCTACTATGACGCATTCATTTATTTTGTGACTGGTGGCATTTAGCGGACCAAACTCAACAACTTCTTCGCAGATCTTAGCAATGAAGCGTCCATCACTGGTTCCGCCCGTAGTAGAGAGTTCAGTGTCTATCTGCACTTCTTCTTTGATAGAGTTTCGTAAAGCTGTTGCTAAAGCACCATCGCCTGTGATGAATGGGCTTCCACCTAATGTCCATTTGATTTCAAAATCCAGGCCCGCATCTTTTAAGATGTTCTCTAAGCGCTCACGCAGCTGCTCTGGCTTGCTCTCGGTAGAAAAGCGAAAATTGAAATCAATAGCAAGCTCACCGGGGATGATGTTATTTGCGCCAGTACCTGCATGAATATTGGAAATCTGAAAGCTTGTAGGTTGAAAATATTGATTGCCCCGGTCCCATTCAGTTTCGACTAAAGCCTGAATGGCTGGAGCTGAAAGGTGAATGGGGTTCTTGCCTAAATGTGGATAAGCAATGTGAGCCTGAATGCCTTTGATCTGCAATTTTCCAGATAAGGAGCCACGACGACCATTCTTGATCATGTCACCCAGGTTATCAACAGAGGTTGGTTCACCAATCACGCAATAGTCTATGCGTTGACCATGTTTTTGCAGGCGCTCACACATAATCACGGTGCCATCATGTGCGGGACCTTCTTCGTCACTGGTAATCAGAAAAGCGATTGAGCCAGCATGATCGGGGTGGTTAACGACAAACTCTTCAGTTGCCACG
>CAIYZI010000383.1 GCA_903930665.1 uncultured beta proteobacterium | reverse complement strand
GAAGGCAAGGTAAATACTCACTTGGCAGAGCATTCACGCCTTGAAGAATCGCTCACCGAAAACACCGAACTTACCAAGCAGCTCGTTACAAATACGCAAGAGATAATTGCCATCATCAAGGGGGTCAAGGGGTTCCGCACCTTTATGGTATGGCTCACTCCTTTTGTTGTGACCATCGGCGCAATCATTGCGTGGTTCAGGGGGCATTAATTATGACTTGGGCATACCAACAATCAACAGGCAACGATTATGACCCCGCTGGTGCATTGATCGCTACGGGGTATTCCGGTGGAAACTGCGGAATGAATAAAGAAGGGGTGAACAATCCGGCATTGCAAGCGGCTCATTGTGTGGGGCCGTTGCCGATTGGCATTTATACATTCGGCACGCCGATCAATCACCCAAAGCTTGGCCCCTTCGCGATTCCGCTGATTCCTGACCCAGCAAACAATATGTTTGGGCGCGCAGGATTTTACATTCACGGCGACACGTCCGCTTGCAATCAGTCTGCCAGCGAGGGCTGCATTATTTTACCAAGGGCAATCCGCGAAGCGATGTGGAATAGCCCTGACCATCAGCTAACGGTGACGGCATGAAAGAGCATGACTATGACGACCACGAAGATGAATACGGACATCAAGGCGGCGACTAAATACCCTGATGGCGTAGGCCGCATCATCAAGGACGCGCACGGCGAAGATGGCAGGGCGGTGAACAGCATTCTATCCGTGATGAATTATCCAGCGCCTAACCGTGCTTATTACTTCAACCCGGAAGACTACGCCGCAGCATGCGCACGGTGTTACACGGCCAGGATGAAGTTCGATGGCAAGTTGAAAAAGTCCACCGGGCAGGGAATCAAGAAAATTATCACTGAAGAGGAGGATTAAACCATGAACGGAAAAGTAATCATCGGCATCACCGCAAGCGTTATCTGGCTTGCCGCAATCGTAGCAAAGCACTTTTGGGATGACATCGACATCAGCGGTATCGTTGCAGCCGCTGGATCGGCTTTGTCAGGCATAGGTGTGTATCACATTCAAGACGCCAAGGCAGCAGCCGCTGACAAGGTGTTACTTCCGACTTCAACGTCAACTACTAATTAACTTTTTTACCTCGAAGGGAATCAACATGACAACTCCAGCATGGTTAGCAGATTTGGAACTTATCCTCGAAACAATCACCAAAGCGGCTCCCGCATTGGCTACCGTTGCAACCGGCGGCGCTGCCGGTACTGTAATGAGCGTTGCTCAAGATGCTGCCGTCGCACAAGCCGTCGCGCAGATCGTCACCGCTACGGTGCCAAGCTTGTCTCCAAGCGCCCAAGCTGCCGATCCTGCCGTCGCACAAGCCGCCGCCGCATTGCCGTCAATCGTATCCGCTGTTGCTGCGGTTAAAGCAGTGGCTAATCAGGCTGCATAATGATCCCGCAAAGCGTACTCGTTGACCTTGTTTCGGCAAGCTACGATCCAATCAGGCCGGACACGTTTGAACCCATCCTCTTCAGCGGGGATGCGGTTGCCTGCCTGAAACAGATTGACGACACGCTGACCATCTCGATTCCCGGCACGGAGAATTTAGCCAATGTGATGACCGATATTGATATTGAGCGTTTCGATCACCCCGTACTCGGAAGCCTACATGCGGGGTTCTGGAGGCCAATACAGGGCATGGGCGAAGCATTGCTGCCCAAGCTCAAAGAAGCCAAAAAAATCAGCATAGCGGGCCATAGCGAGGGCGCGGCGAGGGCGGCTTTGCTGGCGGCATGGTGTTACCTCAACGGTATCCAGGTCGATCAATTAAGCCTCTACGCATGCCCACGGCCGGGATTCTTGAAACTGTCCATTATTCTCCAGTCGCACGTTGAGAATGCACTCAGCTTCCACAACGGGATAGATCCGGTGCCATCCGTCCCGCTGTTTCCCTACAATGACCCGCTACCGAAAATTCGACTCGGCATGGCGCCGGGCGGACTGGATGATATTGATCCGGTGGCTTGGCACAGCATGAACCTCTACAGGCTGGGCGTAACCCAGTGGGAGCAAACAAAATGACTCTGCCATTCTTCCTTGCCTTTATGTCCGCCATGATGGTGCTGTTCGCGGTCGGCCAGTACATCGAATATTCTCAGGCTATTGAAGAGGGCTACAGGGGCTACGCCGTGCGGAAATTGCGCGGGCTGTATGGATACCTCATGTTTGCGGTGGCGTTCGGCTGGGCGGCGTGGTGGCTGGTGTAAAACGTAACGTAACGATTTCTGATTTCCATGTTTTTCACTTCCATCAAATTGATGTAAGCATCCTGCATAAAATGTGATATTTTGTCAAGTAATTTGCAATTAATAAATAAAATGTGTTGACACAACAGATTCAATCAAGCATAATTCATAATGAATTATGTTTGAGGGGTGATCCATGAATATCTTACCAATAGAAAATCGTTGCATACTACCCCTGCAATGGCAGATGGCGTGAGTGATAAACTATGGAGCATTGCTGACATTGCCGCGCTTGTGCCGGAACCAGAAGCGAAAAAACGCGGCAGCTACAAAAAGAATATTTAATGAGATTTTTTTTGAGGGATTGCATCAACTAATTTCTGAATCGAAACCCTCATGTCGGATACTATAGATGTTGATTTTTCTTCATGATCTGCCAAGCGGAAATATCCCGTAATAACAACTCCAGATAACAAAAGAAACCCCGCGCCAAATATACAAAGTATCCACAATTTTGCAGAGTGCAGCTCATCTTTAACTCTGCTTATATCAGATTTTAATTCTCTAATGTCTTGCTTAATTTCGGATGAATTTGAGGATTCTTTTAACGATT
>CAIYZI010000382.1 GCA_903930665.1 uncultured beta proteobacterium | reverse complement strand
CTGGTTGTCGCGGGTTCGAGCCCCGTCGTTCGCCCCATCAAATATTGATGGTTCCCCATCATAGTGATGGCAGCCAACCCCAAAGGGGTGGCAAAGCAGCAAATTCCCCCTTAAACATCTACAAGCGATTCAATTGCTTGTTTATGATGGTCGTATGAGTAGCCCAATCTCACTGCAACCCAAAGATAACGAGAAACTCAATTCGCTTTATGGAGTGTCTTGGCCACTTTTGGTTGGCATTGTGGCATGCCTTGGTTTGTTGATTCTGACAAGCTGGCAAACTTCTGCTGACCCTGATACCTATATGCATCTAACGGTAGGGCAGTGGATTTGGGACCATCACGCTATCCCTTATCAAGATTTCTTCTCCTATACCTTGCCCGGTACACCATGGGTTGCCCATGAGTGGTTATCGGAAGTTCTGTTTGCAATTGTGTATCGCTGCTTTGGCTGGACTGGCTTGGTATTTGTCCTTGGCCTGTGTCTTGCGGTCTCGTTAGCTGTGCTATTACGGTTTTTGCTTCAAAGAATTCCCCCTATATATGCAATCTTATTTACGGCTTTAGCGTATGCCGGTTTATCCAGTCACTTATTAATTCGTCCTCATGTTTTGGTTTGGCCCATTTTGGTTTTATGGGTAACGCGACTTGTTAGCGCTATTGAGAATCATCAAGGCCCGCCTTTGTATTTATTGGGGTTAATGACTCTTTGGGCAAATTTGCATGGCAGTTTTATCTTTGGCTTACTGATTACTATCCCTTTGGCCTTAGATGCCATCATTTCAAGTCCTGCAAAGATGCGCTTAAAGTTCGTTAAGACATGGGGGGTTTTTTGGATATTGGCAGTATTGGCATCCCTGATTTCTCCACTGGGAATTAAGGGGCTTCTTTTTCCTTTTCAGTTAATGGGGCTACAACATTTAGATTCAATTGTTGAGTGGATGCCCAGTCAATTCACAAGATTTAATCCTCTAGAGTTGATTTTGTTGGTCTATTTATGTTTGGCACTCCTGGGTTTATTCAGTCTGTCTTTAGTGCGGGCGTTGATTTTGGTGGGCCTGCTCCAGCAGGCTCTCATGCATGATCGCTATGCTTCGATCTTCGCTTTAATCGCGCCGATGTTGTTAGCTCAGTCATTTGGGGAACATTACGCTAACAAAATGAAGCTTAAGCCATCTTCGGTGGATTTCTTTTTCGCTAGGCTCAGCTCCAAAGCTAGCAAGCGAAGCATTGTGACTGCTGGAGCATTCCTTATTGTGGTTGCCGCTATCCTTGGCCAAGCCCGCCATCACGAGCCTTCTAAATTGGCTTTTCCAGTCGATGCGGTAGATTTTGCGATGAAAGAGGGTGTTACTGGCCCAGTCTTAAATTCTTATGATTTTGGAGGCTATTTAATTAGTCGGAAAATTCCTGTTTTTATCGATGGCCGAGTCGATCTTTATGATAAAAAAATATTGGGACCCTATATAAATGGGGTGGATAAGGGGGATCCAAAGGTCTTGGATTCTCTTGTTAAGGAATTTAATATCACTTGGGTGCTATTAAGACCCAATTCATTAGCGATGAAATATTTTGATTCAAATCCCCAGTGGAAAAGAATTTATCAAGATGATGCAGCAGTAATCTATGTGCCCGTTAACTTTGTTTCTCGAGACGGGCATTAGCAATGACTTCATCAGCCAATGGGATTCGAATATTTATTCAAAGAGCACTCTTGCGAGTGACTGTGTTAATGAGTCTAGTTTTATTAGCGGCATGTAATAAGGTTGATCTACCTACTTATTGGTTATGCAATGGGAATTCAACACAGCGTCTGATGGCTTTGTCGGGGGATGTGCAGGAAACGTACTATGGCCATGATCCGTTTATGCTGGAAATTTGGGGAAATACTCTCTATCAATTTGTCCAGCCAGCCCTTACTGGAAAATACTATCAATGTCCCCACCCAAAAGCTACCTTAGGCGTTGATCCAATGCTGCATTTCCAGATGGAAAAGTGCGAATCTCTAGGGGATTTAAGTTTTAGCCGTAAAGGCACCCTAGATCAATCAAGTGGAAAACTGAATATTAAAGAGAGACGCTTATCAGGCAATCATATTATTCAAACTGAAGGCACTTATCAGTGTGAATCTCTTGGGCATACATTTAACTTTGCGCAATTTAATGATCAAAAACCATAAGATCTCCCTGTTGAAGTTTGCCCTGATTGCCTTGCTAATAGAGTGGCCAATCATTGTTTCGTATTTCTGGATGATGGGCGACTTCTCGGAGCCACGTTTTAATGTATGGCCGATATCAGATTGGTTGATCAATTACCACGCAGGCTTTATCCGCCGTGGCCTAGTAGGAGAGGTGTTGCTCCGGTTATTTGGCGATAGTTCAGTCATTAGGCCCTTATATATATTGGTTTTTTGCTCTTTTGTTATCTATGTTGCCTGCTTTATATGGGTATATCTCAAATCAAAAGTGCGCAATAGCAATTTACTGTTGGCCGG
>CAIYZI010000381.1 GCA_903930665.1 uncultured beta proteobacterium | reverse complement strand
GTTTCTGGCGGCATCCTCAACACCGGCTTAATTGCCTCTGCTAATGGCACTGCTATTAGCATCAGTGGCTCTAGTAATGATGGCCTTGGCAATCCTATTGCCATTAACAATACGATCTCTGGTGCACAGATAGGCACCATCATCGGTGCGATTAACGACAATGCCAGTGTGACCAATAGTGGCCTATGGGCATTGCAATCGTATTCAACGATAAACAACGCCCCCGTCATTGGTAGCACTGCTAATGCCAGTATTGCTGGGAACTACTATCAGGCCAATGCAGGCACCTTACAGTTTGGTGTCACCGGTTCTGGTGGCCCAACAACTTACAGCACCCTCACTGTCGGTGGCAATGCCACTTTTGAATCCGGTACCAACCTGACAGTCGTCATCGGCGGCCCTGGCATTATTGGCGCGGGCAGTATTGGTGGCCAAGTGACTGCAGGCACTTTAAGTGCAAGCACCTTTAATGTTACTGACAACAGTGTGTTCTGGAACTTCAACACCAGCATCTCGGGCAACACCTTAGAGTTGATTGCTACGGCTTCAGGAGTTACTTGTTATGGCTCAGTCTCAGGCCCAGCAACTGGCCCATGCTTAGTAGGGTTTGATGCTCCTTCCATTCAAGTCGCTAGCACCGGATCAATTGGTGGCGCCAATTACGGCATACAAGTACTCACTGGTTTAAGTGATGGTGCAAACACCTTAACAGGTGGTGCAGGTTATGGCATTAATAACCTAGGCACAGTCACTGGCTCTCAATACGGTGTGTACTTCACACCAGGAGCAACGCTAACAGGTGGAATTAATAATAGCGGTTCTATTGGTGGTCAGTCGTATGGCATCTCTATACGTTCATCTTCGTTGAGTGGTGGCATTAATAATGCTGTTGGAGGCATTATTTTTGGAGGCGCAAGTGGTATACAAATAGCTGCCTCAACAATCAACGGCGGAATCGCCAATAGCGGGTCTATATACGGTGGCTTGAGCGGAGGAGGCCTTTTTGATGGTAATGGATTATCTATATTGGGTGGTGCGGTGTCGGGTAGTATTACCAATAATTCCTCTGGGTTGATTAACGGTTATTTTGCTGGCTTGCTGGCTGAAACATCTATAGCTGGAGGGATTACAAATAACGGCGTGTTACAGGGCTCATTTACCGGTTTGTTAGCTGGTGGATATATTGGCGAAGGAATTACCAATACCGGCCTCATCCAAGGTTCCGTTGCTGGTGTTCTTATGGGAATCCCGGGTGGGGGAGGTGCTTATGTAGGCGGATCAATTATCAATAATGCCAGCGGAACAATCAGTGGTGGCATCGTTGGTGCTGGATTATTTGGGGTGGCTGTCAATGGAAATATATCTAATGCAGGTTTAATTCAGGCTAATAGCATTTCAGGAGGTTCAACTGGATTGGCCGGCCTTTCATTGATAGGGGTTGGGGTAAACGGTAGCCTTATTAATTCCGGAGTTATTCAGGGCCATGGCACCAATGCAATTGGTCTGGCGGTTCTTAACTCCTCTGCAATTTCAGGGGGCATTACTAACTCTGGCACCATTAGTGGTGATAACCTTTCTATTTATATTGACTCTTCGAGTCATGTTACCGGTGGCATCAATATTGTGGGTGTTTCAGCTGCTTTGCTTGGTGATGTTTCAGCTGTAACAACTGATATGAATATCAAATCAGGCGCAGTCTTTACCAACACCAATGCGATGAGCCTTAATTCTTTCAATATTGAGAATGGCGCGATATTTAACTTCACGAATGGCTTAAGTACTACTTATGGCAGTACTATCGTTGGTGCTCTCTCGATTGCTGGTGGAATACAGGTTGCAACAGCAGTAAATAATGCCGGTAATTTGAATGTTGGTACTTTTGCCCCAACTATTACGGGTAACTTTGTGCAAACCAATGCTGGAACCTTTAGTGCTTCAGTTGCTAGCCAGGCAATTTATGGTCGTTTGAATGTGACAGGATCTGCAGCGTTAGCTGGCACGGCCGCTGTTACTGTTCTTAATCCGGCAACCATATTGGGTGGTGGATCTACGTTGGCAGGTGTGATTTCAGCAGGCACATTAAGCGGCACTTTTGCACAAGTGAAGACCAATGATTCCTTGCTTTATGCCTTTACCCCAGTGTATACAGGCAATGAATTTGATTTGGTAGTAAATGTGGCACCAACACCTAACACGGATATTTTGGCTCAAATCGTAATGGCTAATAACAATCCCGCCGCCTTAGGCTCAGCCACTGTCCTGGATGGATTTATTAATAACCCCACGGCCAATCCTAATATGGCGCCTGTACTAGATCGTTTAAGCGCCATTAGTGGCACTAGTGGTGGCGCAGGTGTTTCAAATGCAATATCTCAAACACTTCCAGTATTAGTGGGCGCTGGATCATTAGTAGCCTCTCAGACGCAGCAAGGTTTAAATCAAATCATGCAGGGACGCCAAAATCAATTGCGCGGACTATCCTCCGGAGAGGAGTACATCGGCACTCGTAGCGCTTGGATGAAGGGTTATGGAAGTTGGGCCAATCAAGATAATTTGAATAACGTATCTGGGTACAAAGTAAACACAGGAGGTTTAGCAGTTGGTGCTGACTGGGAGTTGTCACCTAGGGCAAATATTGGTGCAGTCTTTGCGTTTGGTAATAGTGGCGTGAGCAGCAATAATTCGGCGGCACCAAGTGGTATGACAGTGAACTCTTATCAGCTAGGTGCTTATGGAGACTACGCGCTACGATCTGATATTCAAGTGAACTACCAAGCGGATTTAGGCCTGAATAACAATAAAGAGTATCGTAATTTATCAGACTTCAATGGTGTTCAAGGGGTAGCCTCCAGTTCAAGTGGTGTCAATGCAAATGGTAATTACAATAGTTACGTTGGTCACCTAGGTGCTGGATTGCGCAAGTTTGTTTCCCTCTCTGAAGATACTACTTTTATCCCTTCCGTTCGAGCTGACTATACAACTGTTCAAAGTCAAGGGTATACAGAAACAGGTGCTGGTACTTTAAATTTAAGTGCAAACTCTCAAACTTATAACACTCTGTTAACTTCCGCTGATTTGCGTATAGACCATATGTTGGCGGATAAATTTAAACTTTCTGCTAATGTAGGCGCTGGATATAACACCTTAAATAATCAGGTTCAAATGACGACTGCCTTCCAGGGTGGCGGCCCAGCATTTACAACTAATGGCTTACAAATATCTCCTTGGCTTTATAACGCGGGCTTAGGTGTATCTGGTCGCATCACTAAAGAGGTTGAGTTAAATGTTCGCTATGACACTCAATTCACTACCTCTGGGTACAACAATCAGATGGTAAGTGCCAAGCTTAAATTCTTCTATTAAAAACAGGATCCCCAGAAACCATATTGGAGGTTCTTTTGGCATTCGTGCGCGAAATATTTTTTTCAAAAATTAACTATGAATAAAAAAGCTCTTTAAAGTACAAGAGGTTTATGGTGTAGATGCTAGGAAAGATCTAGGTGCAAAGATTTTTAAGGTTGATCTAGCAGTAGACCCCATCCCATTTGAAGATAATTTCTTTGATGGGGTTTGTGCATTTGATTTTATTGAGCATATTCCAAGGCTTATTTATTCCCCGTCTAGGAGATATAGTTTTGTAGAGTTAATGAATGAGATTTATAGGGCCCTAAAGCCAGATGGCTTATTTTTCGCGTATACCCCACCTTTCCATCTGCTGCAGCATTTAAGGATCATGGCCCACCCGTGAATACCATAGTTTCTGGCGAGCGCTGCCTGCTGCTCGATAACTCCAGGTGTAGTTAAATCGTAATAACCTAAATCTGCTGGGTATCTAGGTTGATAGTGCCCTTCAAAAATCGGTAATGCTCGGCTGACATTTCGCCATTCAGTGAACCCCTTTCCCCAATGATGATCATTTTCAGGAATCGTATGAAATTGAGGAAGATAGTAAGCTACAAATTTTTTGGAATTTGAGGTTTTTGGCTTCTCTTCGTAAGCCTTCCAGAATCCACTTTTAGAATAGCCTAAGTGCTTAAGTTGGGTGTATGACTCCATGTCTGGCCAATGTTTCTTAAGGAAATTGCGTGGAAATATTTCTGGAACTTATGCCTATTGCCATATAGGGAGTTAATTGCATCATGGAACCAAGCTCAAAAATAAATACTCAAAAAAGATAATTAGATGAACTACCCCCTGAAGCAGGGTGGTTCTACCAATCACCAAGGTCAGTGCGCCAATAAAAAACGATAAATACATCAGCACAATATTCAAATCACTGATGCCTAGGCTTAACGGTAGGTGAAAAAAGATCGCTATTGCCGCTACTGTAGGAATAGTCAAACCAATGCTAGCCAATGCTGATCCTAGTGCCAGATTTAAACTGCTCTGCAAGCGATTGGATTGCGCAGCCCTGACCGCAGCATAAGCTTCAGGCATCAAAACCAAAAGGGCAATGGCAATACCTACGACAGTTTTAGGTGCCCCAGCAGCCTTTACCCCAGCTTCAATAGCAGGACTTAGAGCTTCAGCCAGTCCGACTACGATCACTAAAGAAACCAAGAGCAGTGCAACGCTCAATATTGTCTTACCAGTACTTGGCTTATCGGCATGCACAGTGCTATCCGTTTTTAAGGCTTTTACGGCAGGTAGGTAGTAATCGCGATGACTGACTGTCTGAAAAAATAAGAAGGCACCGTATAAAGCAAAAGAAGCGATGCCTGCAAAGGCTAATTGGCTTTTGGTGAAGTCTGGCCCTGGAGTGCTAATCGTCACAATGGGCATCACAAGAATAAAAGTGGCTAATGCGGTCAGTACACCTAAAGAGGAAATTGTTCCCTCATTACGAAAGGACATCTCATAATGTTTGAGACCACCCATAAAAATACATAAACCAATCACGCCATTGATCACAATCATGACTGTCGCAAAGACAGCATCGCGTGCAATAAACTCTGACCCTTCGTGGCCCGCTAGCATCATGGAAATAATGAGAGAAACCTCAATAATCGTCACGCTAATCGACAGCACTAAAGTGCCAAACGGCTCACCAGTTTTATGGGCAATCACTTCTGCATGATGAACTGCAGAAAGCACTGCGCCAATAAGCGTTATGCCCATTAAGCAAATAAACCAGGTTTGGTTAAGGAGATTTGTCATGAAAAGAATGAAATGGTGAATGTAGGTGAAGTCAGTGGAATGGACCAAATACGGTTAAGCTTATATCAATCTCAACATTCGACTTAAAAATTCAGAAAGTATTAATGAAGGCAATTATTCTATTTGGGCATGGCGCTCGCGATGCCCGTTGGCGAGAGCCTTTTGATCGCCTAGCCGTTATGTGGCAAGAGCAACATCCCAAAACTTTGGTTGAACTGGCTTTTTTAGAGATGATGCAACCTTCTTTAGAGCAAGCTATTAGTGGTTTAGTAAAACAAGGGGCTAACGAGGCGGTAGTTGTACCCGTCTTTTTTGGTCAGGGCGGACATCTGCGCAATGATTTCCCCTTATTGCTGCAAGCTTGTCAGGAAAAGTTTCCTGAGCTCAAATTAAGCACTACGTCTGCTGTTGGGGAGGATGCGGCTGTCTTGCAGGCAATCGTCGATTTTGGCGCTAGGGCTTTGTAAATCCTCAGATTCAATTTGAGCGTCTTTTTGCCCTAATGCTTGGCCAACCATAATAAGTGCCGGTGAAGTGCTGTCAAACCAATGGTCTGCTTTGCCTGCAGCTAGCTCAGCTAAGGTGCTTGTCCAGTGACGCTCGCGTGCAGTGCTGACCGCTTCCAATATATGCACGGGAGTATCGGGTCCATGCCGATGAGTCTGATGGTTGTTCACAGGCTCATGATTTTTCTGAATTCCTTGTCCAATGAGCTGTTCTGCAATACGCGCAGCATCTTTACGGCCCATGTAGTAGACCAAAGTGTCCGCATTAGGGTTCTCAATGGGTTGATGAGTGGGTTGATCAGTAGTTGATCCCTGCGCAAGGGTAATAAAAGCCACACTACGTGATACTCCTCGCAAAGTGAGGGATTTTTGAATACTGGCTGCTCCTGCTAAGGCTGCAGTTATGCCGGGAACGACTTCCACTTCAATGTTCGCCTCTTTAAGCGCTTGAATTTCTTCATCGGCACGTCCAAACATCATCGGGTCGCCACCTTTGAGGCGCACAACCACTGGGTATTTTTTTGCAGCATCCACTAAGCGCTTATTGATAAATTGCTGAGCCGAGGAGAGTTTGCCGCAGCGCTTGCCAACAGCCTCCTGAATAGCTTGTGGACAAAGAGCAAGCATCTCGGGCTCTACCAAAGCATCATGAAAAACAATATCAGCTTGCTCTAGGAGTTTTGCACCGCGCACGGTAATCAGATCAGCTGCGCCAGGACCTGCGCCAACTAAATAGACCTTGCCAGTAGTGGAGATGCGTTTCATGATATTTGGTGAGTAGGAATTTCTTATGCTGACAGCAAAGAGCGTTTACCGCGCCAGCTATTTTGTGTGGTAACGGTAAAGAGTTCAAACTGCTTTAAAGCGACTTCAAGGTTTTGATCGTGACGCAATTCAAAACTATCAAAACCAACGCGGGCAGCTTGGAGCAATTGATCTATCAATACGTCACCAATTGCACGGATTTCTTTATCCCAAGCAAAGCGATCGCGTAGTAATGCTGCTGTGCTAAAGCTACGACCATCTCTGAAAAGCGGAAAGTGCGCGGCAACGATCGGCCATAGAGTTTTACCTTCTTCAATCAGTTCGCCATGCTTAAGGATGTCATCATCAGCAGCAAACCACACACCGATTTGTCCATTTTTTGCACGAGTCAAAATGTCTTGTTCTTTATGGTGTTTGACCCACCAAAAAAACGGTACCAATACCTTATGAGCACCATGCTCTAAATCCGGTAGACCACCTTCGTCTTGATCACCACCCCAAGTTTGCCATTCATTAGGTGCAAGCGTAGGCTGGCCACCTTTAGGAAAATGCAAAATCTCTTTGTGGGAATGAATCAGGTTTGGGTTGGTGGTGCTCATGATGCATCTCCTCCCAAAGCGGTTTCATCTGTTTTGCTTTTCTTCTTCGCATTCAGATAAGCGGCTTCTTTAAAAGGGGCAACACCTAAACGGCGATAGGTTTGGACAAAGGACTCATCGGCAGTACGCTGTGCAACATAGGTATTAATGATGTTAGTGATGACATCAGGAATTTCATCGGCATAAAAAGACGGACCAATTACTTTACCGATCGCTGCATCAAATCCTTGATCGCCACCTAAAGTAATTTGATACCACTCTTCACCATCTTTATCGACACCCAAAACACCAATATTGCCAACGTGGTGATGACCGCAAGAGTTAATACAACCAGAAATATTTAAACTGATATCACCTAAGTCATATAGGTAATCCAAGTCATCAAAGCGCTCTTGAATGGCCTTGGCAATTGGCAGGGATTTTGCATTGGCCAATGAGCAAAAATCTCCTCCAGGACACGCAATTAAATCCGTTAATAATCCAATATTGGGAATGACCAAATTTTGCTTCTTAGCAGCGCGCCAAAGGTTTAGCAGCTGGGCTTGCTCTACATCTGCCAATACTAAGTTCTGTTCGTGAGTAACACGCAGCTCACCAAAACTATATTGATCTGAAAGATCTGCAATCGCATTCATCTGCGCAGTAGTGGCATCGCCAGGGGCGGCGGTACCGTGAGGTTTGAGTGACAAAATGACCGATGCATATCCTGGCACTTGATGGCTGCGCACATTACGCTCTAACCAACGAGCAAAACCAATGCGTTCATTGGCATCTAGTTCAGATTCAAACTGACTCTTTAGCGCTTGATTGTCGATCGCTGGCAAGTTTTTATAGGTCGGCTTTGTAAAGTGCTTGGCAACCCGATCCCATTCTGCTTGAGTAAAGTTGTCATCACCTTTAGCGATATAAGCCCATTCGCCCTCAACTTGGCGCGCGAACTCTTCTGGTCCTAAAGCCTTCACCAAAATCTTGATACGGGCTTTGTATAAATTATCACGACGGCCAAAGCGGTTATAAACACGCAATAGTGCAGTTAAGTAACTTGGTAAGAGTTGCCAAGGAAGTTCTTGTTTAATGAGTTGTCCAAGAATAGGAGTGCGACCCATACCGCCACCCGCGTAGATATCAGCAAGCAGTTCACCCTGAGCATTTTTCTTGAGCTCAATACCCACATCATGGCAAAGCAGTACAGTGCGATCTTCTTTTGCGCCATTGATGGCAAATTTAAATTTACGCGGTAAATGGGCAAACTCTGGATGCAGGGTTGACCACTGACGGAGCAATTCACAAACGGGGCGTGGATCTACGTATTCATCACTTGCCACTCCAGCGAAGGCATCGCTGGTAATGTTGCGTATGCAGTTACCCGAGGTTTGAATGGCATGCATTTGCACTTTAGCCAAATCGGCCAAGATATTGGGAGTCTCTTCAAGCTCTACCCAGTTGTACTGAATATTCTGACGGGTCGTGAAATGACCATAACCACGATCGTACTTATCGGCAATCATTGCCAAGGCGCGCAATTGGTTTGAGCTTAATAAGCCATAAGGAATGGCTACACGCAACATATAAGCGTGGCGTTGGTGATAAAGACCATTTTGCAGGCGCAGTGGGCGGAATTCTTCCTCGGCTAGAGTTCCGTCTAGGCGTCTTGCAACCTGGTCTCTAAATTGGGCAACCCGTTCGTCAACGAGGGTTTGATCAATGGCATCGTATTTATACATAACCATGGATTGTCGTGGATTTGCGTTATTCCTTCAAATACGCAATAGTCGATCCTATATATCTAAATAGATATATAGATGATGGATTAATAGTTCATATCTGAGATATTGGGCCAATCTAGTGCACGGTGACCCAAAATGTAAGTTGATGAAATGACTCTCATCGAAGTTGTTGTCGTCTGTAATGCAACTTGAGACCCGAATGGGCAGATAATAAAATTCCCCATCTGCTATAATCTGACTAGAGTAGTCATAAAAGAGGTTGAATATGCATATTTGGCAAATACAAGAGGCAAAAGCACAGCTTTCCACTGTATTACGCGATGCAGAGCTTGAGGGTCCGCAAGAAATTACGAATCATGGCCGATCAGTAGCCGTTCTTCTTTCTCGTTCCGATTACGATCGTTTGACTGGGGCCAATAAATCACTCGTAGAGTTTATGCAGGCATCACCACTCTATGGCGATGAAGAGCTATTGATTGAGCGTGACCGTAGCCCACCCGCGCTATTGCGCTATGACCTATCTGATTGATACTAATGTCCTATCCGAGTTGCGCCGCAAAGAGCCCGACGCAGGTGTTGCCAAGTGGTTTTCTCAGCGACCGGCCACAACTCTATTCGTGAGCGTGCTCACATTGGGAGAAATTCGTAAGGTGATTGATCTGCTGCCAGATAGCGAGCGAAAATTTGCGCTGCTCGATTGGCTTGAAGTTGATCTACCTGCTTTTTTCATTGGCCGCATGTTGACGGTAGATGTTAATGTAGCAGATCGATGGGGGCGTCTGATGGCGCAGGTCGGACGTCCTATGCCGGCGATTGATAGTTTGCTTGCAGCAACTTCAATCCATCACGGATTAAAGCTGGTCACTCGCAATGCCTGCGATTTTGAATTTGCAGGACTGGAAGTTATCAACCCCTGGAAAACCTAAAGCTGATATCAAATAATCTCGACTTGCATTGCAGAACGTCGGAAGAGTCTCAAGTTGCGTTGCAGATTTAAGAAATAAGCTCTTTGCAAGATTTTTTGTCACTTTCTGGTTTACAGGGAATTGAAGTTCTCAAACTCCACAGGAGAATATGCTTATGATCTAACCATCTGATTTAATTGGAATTTAAATTACAGATGATGCAATTATGGTGAAATTCCACAGTTGCTCAAGGACTGTTAAAAACGCTTAAAGGCTAAATTCTCGATAGTGCCGATAAAGATTGGCAATGGAAGCAAAACCGAGCACCACAATCAATATTGAAAATAGGTATTCTGGTGTGAGATAGCTAAATGCGCCAATCTGAATCAAGATGGTTGCCCCAATAAAAGTCGTTATAGAGCCCAAAACAAACCACTGAAACTTTGGCACAAAAGCCCCTAGGGTGATGGCCGCAAAGATTAAGACCAACTCTGAAATGAGTTGATCAGCAGTTTCAAAAATACGATTGGTGAGCTCTGGAGCAATGAATTTACCTAAAATGGCAATTAATAGGATGGCGCCAAGAACAATAAAGTTCAACTTTGCTTTTGAAAGAATGGTTTGTAGTTGGCTATTCATCTAATAGGGGTGGACTTAAGCACCGTTGGCGCTAAAAACTAGGCTAATGCCAATCCAGAGCAAAACAAAGGCAACTAAGATCGTGTAGCCAATTTTCTTGAGGAAATACCCCAAAGTATCCATATAGGCTGCATCGTTCTTGCCAAAATATTGGTCAAAACGTTTCCAAACTAGGCGCCCAACGACTAACGGCAATAGCATGGCGACAATGCCAAGGGTAACGGTGAGGGTGTTGTTCATGAAAGTCCATCACTTAAAGATGTCAAGAATACCCGTTTTAGTGTTTTGACCTGCCCCTTGACTCCTTTAAAAGCCTTATCTACTGGGTTTATCTGTCTTAGAGGGTAGTTTGTTGATACAGTAGAGCCTTGCTAGCCGTACTGGCTCGATGTCGCATGCGATTTAATACATAGGAAAATAAGCTCAATGACCGAATTATCAGTAAC
>CAIYZI010000380.1 GCA_903930665.1 uncultured beta proteobacterium | reverse complement strand
CATCTTGCGCCACAACTGCTGTGCTGGAATTCTGCGGAATGGCTTTAACTCACCTCGGTTAGCTTTTTGCTCATAAGCAATATAAGCCGCCTCAAAGGCTTTACCGTATTTATCATGCAAATCAGGTGTATTTGATGGAGAAAACAGAGTCCAATCGCCATTTTCCATGACGCGCTTCATAAATAAATCAGGAATCCAATTAGAAGTGTTCATGTCATGTGTACGACGGCGATCATCACCAGTGTTCTTACGCAATTCCAAGAACTCTTCGATATCCAAATGCCATGTTTCAAGATAGGCGCAAACCGCACCCTTACGCTTACCACCTTGGTTCACAGCAACAGCGGTGTCATTCACTACTTTCAAGAATGGCACAACCCCTTGTGACTTGCCGTTAGTACCCTTAATATGACTTCCAAGAGCACGTACATTCGTCCAGTCATTACCTAAACCACCCGCAAACTTGGAAAGTAAGGCGTTTTCTTTTAAAGCTTCATAAATGCCATCTAAATCGTCCTCAACCGTGGTTAAGTAGCAGCTTGAGAGTTGAGGACGCGTAGTTGCTGAATTAAAGAGTGTTGGGGTGCTGGACATAAAGTCAAATGTGGAAAGAATTTCATAGAATTCAATCGCACGACGCTCACGATCCAACTCGTTTAAAGACAGACCCATCGCTACGCGCATGAAAAACGCTTGTGGCATTTCAATACGGCGATCTTCAATATGCAAAAAATAACGGTCATAGAGGGTTTGCAAACCCAGGTAATTAAATTGCAAATCACGACTGGCGTTCAAAGCTGCCGCTAATCTTGGCAAATCAAACTCACGCATACGTGGGTCAAGCAACTCCGCAGAAATACCCTCATTAATATATTTAGCGAAATAAGTACTGTATTCAGCCTGCATATCACCTTGCAATACTTCGCGACCAAGAATTTCCTTGCGAATAACGTGCATCAAGATGCGTGCAGTAACCTGACTATACGCAGGATCTTTTTCAATTAAGGTACGAGAAGCCAAAATAGCGGAGTCATATACCTGAGCCATTGGTACGCCATCATATAAATTCTTGATGGTTTCAGTAATGATTGGGGAAGCTGTGACTTGGTCACCCAAACCTTCGCATGCCGCTTCTAAAACGGTACGCAAAGCAGCCATATCGAGCAACTTCTCTACGCCGTTGTCCATCACCTTAACGCTAGACTCACCCGCTTGATCGCCTGTTTGCAAATCTTGAGAAGCGCCTTGTTGGGTAGCCCGCTCTTGATTGCGCTTTTCACGATAAAGCACATAAGCGCGAGCCACATTGTGCTCACCACTACGCATTAAAGCTAATTCAACTTGATCCTGAATATCTTCAATATGAAATGTTCCACCATTAGGGCGGCTTCGTAACAACGCTCGCACAACGGAGTGGGTTAATTGCTCTACTTGCTCGCGTACACGAGCAGATGCGGCACCCTGGCCACCGTTTACTGCCAAAAATGCTTTAGTGACAGCGATAGCGATCTTGGAAGGTTCAAAAGCAACTACTGAACCATTACGTCGAATGATCTTGTAATCAGAAAGTTGGGTTGCTTGATTACCGCCAACACCGCCAGCCACAAAACCGGCTGAAGGTGTTTGATTAACTGCTCCGTCTGGATTCAATCCAGGATGATTTTCTCCAGCAATTTGTCCTGCTGTGTGTGGATTAGCGTATGTCATGTTATTCCTGCTTTATATATAGTGATTTGTACAAAAAGTCTTTAAAAAACAATGGGGTATTGCTCGATTCAAACACTACATCTAGTGTTTTGAAGTGCATTTGTTACTAAGTATAGGGAAATATGCCGAGTTTTGTAAGTGATTTCTCACGCAAACTTATAAGTATTTTTACTAATTTTTCCAGAAATTTTGGGGTGTTTTTGGTGCAAAATTTTTACCCCTCCCTAGGTAAAGGGGATAAAAGTAAGCATGTGCTCACATCTAAAAATTTTGACCTAGCGAGAATTTAAACCGTAGGGAAATTTTTCTACAGAAAGGCCTGATTTTTTCTGAAACTTTTTCCAGTCAAATTGAATACCAGGGTCAGTTTTTCGATGGGGAGCAATATCGCTATGGCCGGCAAACTGCAGATTAGGATATTGAATACTTAATTGAGAAATCAGAATTTGAAGCGCTTGATACTGATTTTCCTCAAATTCACACTCCCCGTCCCCCTCAAGCTCAATTCCAATGGAAAAGTCGTTGCACTTTTCCCTCCCCAAAAACGAGGAAACTCCAGCATGCCAAGCCTTGTTTTGAGTTGAAACAAACTGAAAAATCTCACCTGCACGAGAGATTAAAAAGTGACTTGAAACTTTTTGATCGGCAATCTCGCGAAAATAAACGTCCACAGAAGGATCTAGCTTATTTTGAAAAAAATCTACAATAAAGTGAGTGCAGGGTCGCTTTTGAAACTCCCCCGGAGGCAGGCTAATGTGATGCAAGACCACTAATTCAGGATTTACTTTATTGGGACGCAAATCATAGTTTGGCGAAAAGCACCAGGAGGCATTACCTAACCAACCCTGCTCATCAAGCTGGTTTATGTGCTCTTTTGAGCAATAAAAGCGGTCTTCTCTAGGAATAGCCTCTGACTGAGGCAAGTGAACTTTGCAGTATTGGCATTGCACCATGACTTCTGGCACAGAAATTTTTGCCTTTGTCTTGGGGTTGGATTGAGAT
>CAIYZI010000379.1 GCA_903930665.1 uncultured beta proteobacterium | reverse complement strand
GATCTGCGCTAGTTGCTTATACAACCGTACGCACCGTACTGGTTCAGCAAAACCCTAATTCGTTAATTTTGATTTAAGCACCATTCCCAACATAGGGGTTTGTTTGGCGTTCCTTGCCAAAAGTAGACATTGGCCCATGACCGGGAACAAACCGCACATCATCGCCCAGCGGCCACAATTTGGTTTTAATTGCGTTTACTAAATCAGCATGATTACCTCTTGGAAAGTCTGTGCGCCCGATAGAGCCCGCAAACAATACGTCACCAACTAAAGCTAGACGATCCTCTTTATCAAAGAACACCACATGCCCAGGCGTATGTCCTGGACAATGAAAGACCTCTAAATCCACATTTCCAACTTGAACGTGGTCACCATCATTTAACCAACGCGTTGGTACAAATGATTTTGCATGACCAAATCCAAATCTTGCCGCTTGCTCTGGAAGCTGATCAATCCAAAATTGCTCATCAATTTGCGGCCCTTCAATGGGTACACTCAATTGATCTGCCAATTCTTTTGCAGCAGCGCAATGATCTAAATGGCCATGGGTTAGCAGTATCTTTTTTACCGTTCCACCCATTTTTGTAACACCATCCAAAATTTTATCGATATCCCCACCAGGATCCACGATCGCTGCATCGCCAGTTTCCTGACAAACCAAGATTGAGCAGTTTTGTTCAAATGGTGTAACAGGAACAATTCCTAATTTGATTGGCATAGATAAGCAAGGCTAGTAAATGGATAAGTCACTAGTTTATGGCACTACAGATAAAATGTTTTAAAAGGAACAATATGCACACACAAGAATACTTTAAATTTGCCCAAACCCATGAATGGGCATCTATAGAAAGCGATGGCCTAGTATGGGTTGGCATAAGCAATCACGCACAAGAGGCTCTTGGTGATGTCATGTTCTTTCAAGCGCCAAAAGTAGGGCAACTAGTGAAGCAGGGCGAGGCTATCGGAGTCATTGAGTCTGTAAAGGCGGCTAGCGATATTCATGCGCCTGTTAGCGGTGAGATTATTGCCTTAAACGATGAGGTAGATTCAAGCCCAGAAATCGTAAATGAAAAGCCTTATGCGGTTTGGCTCTTCAAAATCCAGCCCATCTCCGAATCAAGTCTTCAATCAGAGCTTGATCAACTCATGAGTCTGGAAAAATACATTGCAACTGCTGGCGCATAAAGATTCACTCGGTGATTAAATGGCAATAGGATCTCGCTCAATAAGCCAACGTATTCGTGTAGTTTTACTAATTCGCCCTTGTGAATCCCGCCTTAAGTCCTGATCCACAAACTCTAAGGCTTCTTGCAACGTTTTTCTATTACTAGATTCAATCACCAGTTGAGCACGCTCTGAACCTGCCACACGCATAACAGCCTTGGGGACTGGGTCATAAATCTTTAATTCCTTTGTCATTAAACCCCGCGACTTTAGCCGCCCCTTTAGCGCATTAAGAAACTCAATCGCCTTCTCCAAACTCTTTGCCTCCGCATGAACCAGCCCCTGATAAGAGAAGGGTGGCAATTTAGCTTCATCTCTTTCATTCGCGGTGTAGGCCAAAAATCCGTCGATATCGTGCCGTAATAGATACTGAAAAACAGCAGCCTCAGGATATTGAGTCTCAATATAAATGTCTCCACCATCTTGATCCTCTTTACTCGACCTTCCTGCTCGTCCAGCCACCTGAACCAACTGCGCGAATAATTTTTCTGCCGCCCTAAAGTCGGCAGAATAAAGTCGGCTATCTGCATCCAGCACAGCCACCAACCCAATGTTTTGGTAATCATGGCCCTTCGCAATCATTTGAGTGCCAACAATAATATCGACCGCTCCATCATGAATTTTTTGAAAAAGTTCTTCGGCGCCTTTACTCTTTCTAGTGGCATCAGCATCGACTCGTAATACTCTTGCATCTGGCCACATTTCTTCAATGGCATCCTCAAGCTTCTGCGTTCCATGTCCCAATGTTTTTAAATCCGCATCACCGCATTCGGGACAAAAACTTGGTATGGGCCTTACTAGACCGCAGTGATGGCAATTTAATACTGCCTTTTTTCCAAACATGCCTGACTTATGCATCGCCATATATGCGGAACACTGCGAGCATTTAGAAAGCCAGTTACAGGAACCGCAACTCAGCACAGGAGCAAACCCCCTGCGATTAATCAAAATTAAACTTTGTTTTTTATTTTCTAAATTTTTGGTAATAGCCTTTGCTAACGTTTTTGTAATTAAGCTTTTTTGTTTTGGCGCTTTTTCATCGCCTGGACTAAATTGATTTTGCGGATCTCTGGCATTAATTAAATGCACTTTGGGCAAATTTGCGCCTTGTGCACGCCGATCAATCCGTATGGATTCATACCGCCCGTCTTTTGCGGCCATCCACGTCTCAAGAGAGGGCGTGGCTGATGCAAGAAGAATAGGTATGCGCTGGTCATGTGCGCGCCATATTGCTAAATCTCTCGCTGAATAACGGGTTCCCTCTTGTTGTTTATAGCTTGTGTCATGCTCTTCATCAACAACAAT
>CAIYZI010000378.1 GCA_903930665.1 uncultured beta proteobacterium | reverse complement strand
TCGCAATAACGTCGGCGCCAACTTGAGCCATATCATTTAACCAAATACTGCCGCCTTTAGTAAACATGATGACTGGAACTTTTCTACCTTCATGTTCACGCGGTAAAAGGGCAATCACTTTTTGCATAGCCGCTAATGACATACGCTGATACCAACCGTCTGGCAGCATTCCACCCCAGGTATCAAAAATCATTAAAGCTTGCGCACCAGCCTTCACTTGCTCTATTAAATAAGTAACTACAGACTGGATATTAATTTCAAGGATATGTTCAAGCAAATCAGGTCGGCTAAACATCATGGTTTTAGCATGACGAAAATCATCAGAGCTTGAACCATCAATCATGTAACAAGCCAATGTCCAAGGGCTACCTGAAAAACCAATCAGTGGAACCCTCTGTTTTCCGTTTTGTATTAATGCTTTTCGAATTTCAGAAACGGCATCAAATACATATTTGAGCTGATCCATATCAGCAACGCGTAATTTTTTGACTGCTTCTTCTGTGCGAAGGGGGTTATCAAAACTTGGGCCTTCGCCTGCAGTAAATTTAAGCCCCAAGCCCATTGCATCGGGAATGGTCAGGATGTCCGAAAAAAGAATTGCCGCATCCAATGGATATCGATCCAAAGGTTGAAGCGTAACTTCAGTTGCATAAGCCGGATTTTTGGCAAGGCCTAAAAAACTTCCGGCTCTGGCCCGAGTAGCGTTGTACTCGGGAAGATAACGACCAGCTTGGCGCATGAGCCAAAGCGGTGTTTGATCAACCACTTCGCCCAAGCAGGCCTTTAAAAACCGATCGTTTAACAGCAAGGAGATAACTAACCCTTACTTTTTACGACGAAAGCGTGCAATAGCAGCCAACTGTGCAGCAGCTAAAGCAAATTCTGACTGAGCCAATGCCAAATCAAAATCACTTCCGCGGTTTTGCATTGCCTCTTCAGCACGTTTCTTAGCTTCCAAAGCTTTTGCTTCATCAAGATCATGGCCACGAATAGCAGTATCTGCCAATACGGTAACGCGATCTGGCTGAACCTCTAAATAGCCGCCTGCAACAAATACAAATTCTTCGTCTCCGTCAGCTTTTTCAATGCGAACTGAACCAGGACGAATACGTGTAATGAGAGGTGTATGGCCGCGCAAAATGCCGAGCTCGCCACTTTCGCCAGGAAGCGCTACAAACTTCGCTTCCCCGCTGAAAATGGACTTTTCGGCACTGACTACGTCAACGTGAATAGTGGACATAATTTCCCTAGATGAGTTCGATTAAAGCTTTTTAGCTTTTTCGATGGCTTCATCAATTGAACCCACCATATAGAACGCCTGCTCTGGCAAGTGATCTAATTCGCCACTACAAATCATTTTGAAACCACGGATGGTTTCTTTCAATGGGACGTATTTGCCAGGGGAGCCAGTAAACACTTCAGCAACGTGGAATGGCTGTGACAAGAAACGTTGAATTTTGCGAGCACGGGATACGGCTAATTTATCTTCAGGAGACAATTCGTCCATTCCCAAAATCGCAATAATGTCACGCAACTCTTTATAACGTTGCAATGTCATCTGCACATCACGAGCTACTTCATAGTGCTCTTGACCAACTACTTGTGGATCAAGCTGACGGCTGGTTGAGTCAAGTGGATCAACCGCAGGATAGATACCCAAGGCAGCAATATCACGTGACAACACAACTGTTGAATCTAAATGCAAGAAGGTTGTAGCAGGGGATGGATCAGTTAAGTCATCCGCAGGAACATAAACAGCTTGAATAGAGGTTACAGAACCTGTCTTGGTTGAAGTAATACGCTCTTGTAATTTGCCCATTTCTTCAGCGAGAGTAGGTTGATAACCCACAGCAGAAGGCATACGTCCTAATAGTGCAGATACTTCAGTACCAGCCAGGGTATAACGATAAATATTATCCACAAAGAAGAGTACATCACGACCTTCATCGCGGAAATATTCTGCCATGGTCAAGCCTGTTAAGACGACCCGCAATCTGTTTCCTGGCGGTTCATTCATTTGTCCATATACTAATGAAACTTTATCGATTACATTAGAATCGGTCATTTCGTGGTAGAAATCATTGCCTTC
>CAIYZI010000377.1 GCA_903930665.1 uncultured beta proteobacterium | reverse complement strand
TCTCAAGAGATAACTTAATTTGACTGAATGCATTTCATTCCTTTTACTTTAATGACGTTTGCCTGAGGCACGAAAGAGTAGAAATGCAATTCTAGGTAGACCTAAACAAAAATAGAACCAATTATTTTTGAGTTACTTATCTTTATTTTGAATAAGGAGTGACATCGACTCCAGAGCCCTGATTAGACTGGCATAGCAAGAGTTGAGATAAGCAAATCAAAAGATAATTGTTCACTTTTTATACCGGCATCTACTAATCTTTCCTGCATAACTTCACACATAAAGGTAAGGTCATGTCAAAAATTGAGAGCGTAGTACCTGGATACACCCATTTATCCATTGAGCCCTATATTCCCAATATTGGAGCCACTATTTATGATATTGATTTATCTAAATTAGATTCGGAGCCTGTACGAGATGAACTTCGCAAAGCACTCACCGAATTTCAAGTGCTATTTTTCCGAAATCAAACACTCTCGCCTGAGCAACAACTTGAGGTAGCGAAGGTATTTGGGGATCCAGATAAGGCGAAAGCTTTTTTTCCCAGGTTAGAGGGTCACAAGCTTGTCGAAGTCATAGAAACCAAGCCTTCTGGCCATCGCTATGGAACAGATCAATGGCATACCGACATTACATTCTCAAAAAATCCTCCTACAGGAACTGTTTTGTATGCCCATATTGTTCCACCATCAGGTGGAGATACTCTTTGGGTAAGCGCTACCGCTGTCTACGATTCACTGCCGCCACATTTGCAAGCCTGCTTGGAAACATTAGAGGCTACTCATAGCTTTGAACATAGCGGCTGGCCTAATTATTTTTCCCAATTAGAGAATGGCGAAGATATCTATCGCAAGGCAAGGGCCGAGAATTTACCAGTAGTTCACCCTGTAGTTCGCACCCATCCTATTACTGGTAAGAAATTAGTTTATGTAAACCCAAACTTTACCGATCGAATCAAAGGGTTATCTCGTCAACAAAGTGACGCTCTACTCTCGTTTATCTTTGCCCAATTCCAACGCCCAGAATTTCAAGCGCGATTGCGTTGGGAGAAGAATACTGTAGCCATTTGGGATAACCGGGCAACAGCACACTATGCAACCAACGATTACGGCAATGAACACCGACTGCTGCACCGGATCACCTTTGGCGAAGATAATGCGTTTGATAAATGAGGTCCAAGTGTCGCGTTACGCGACAAATTAGGCATAAAACACAACACCTCACTACTGCATAGCGGGGTGTTGTATGTTTGGTGGGCCCTGCGTGACTCGAACACGCGACCAAAAGATTAAGAGTCTTCTGCTCTACCAACTGAGCTAAGGGCCCAAAGGCAATCCATTATCTAGTGACGTTTAATCCTATAGAGAGCAGAGACTAATGCATCCACCTCCTGACATGTATTGTAAAAAGCCAATGATGGTCGAACCGTAGTTTCCACACCCATACGACGCAATATGGGCTGAGCACAATGATGACCGGATCGAACAGCAATTCCTTCTTTATTTAAGGCCGCACCAATATCTTCCGTTTTAATGCCAGGAATAACAAAGGATAAAACACTCGCTTTATCTTTTGCAGTTCCAATTAATCGAAGGCCTGGAACGTCTTTTAACAAGCGTGTCGCATATAGCAAGAGTTGATGTTCATGCTGGTCAATCAATTCAATCCCAATGGAACCCACATAGTCAAGTGCCGCCCCAAGACCAACGGCATCAGCAATATTGCCAGTACCAGCCTCAAATCGCCCTGGTGCTTCATGAAATTGGGTATGCTCAAATGTCACATCCCTAATCATGTTGCCGCCACCCTGCCACGGCTGGGTGGCATTGAGCAAATCCTCTTTGCCATAGAGAGCACCAATACCAGTAGGTCCAAATACTTTGTGACCAGAAAATACAAACCAATCGGGATTGAGATCTTGCAGATCCACCTTCATATGTGAAATAGACTGCGCACCATCCAACAATACTTTCACACCAACGTTATGCGCTATCTCAATAATTTTCTTGGCTGGCGTAATGGTACCTAGTGCATTGGAAACATGGGTAAAGCTCACCAACTTTGTTCGGCTATTAAACAGCTTCTGATATTCATCTAAAAGCAATTGGCCATCATCATCAACCGGGATGACACGA
>CAIYZI010000376.1 GCA_903930665.1 uncultured beta proteobacterium | reverse complement strand
CAACAGGCTGATAAGGATGGTTTAGCGAATTCTGATAAAGCCAATCGTCAATTAGCCATGATTCGTCAAAATTATTTGGCTGATCTTGAGCTCTCTACATACATGGCCAAGAACCCTGTCACTGATACTGATGTTCAGGCTGAATACAATAAAGAAATCGCCTCTTTGGGTGCTCAGGGCGTGATTACCGAATACAAGGTCTACGATATTGCAGTAGCGACCGAGGCAGATGCTCTGGCTGCTTTAGCGCGCATTAAGAAGGGCGAGTCTTTCTCCAAAGTCGCGAGCGCAGTGTCACTAGCCCCTAATAAGGTGCAAGGTGGGGCTGTTGGTTGGATTCAGCCAGGTCAAACGCTTCCACAGATTGCTTCAGTATTGGATACCCTTTCTAAGGGTCAAGTTTCACCAAATCCTATCAAGATGCCAGAAGGTTGGTATTTGGTAAAAGTAGAAGATAAGAGAACGACTAAGCCGCCAACGTTTGAGCAATCTAAGGCAAGCATTCGTGCTGGCTTAACCCAGAAGAAACAGTTTGAATTCTTAAACCAACTTAGGCAGGGTGCAACGATTGTGATTCAGTAAGCATTTTGAATATCCATTTTCTATAGTTAGTTAAACAGCCTCTCTAAAAGTGAGGCTGTTTTTTTATCCAAAAATGCTTTATTGATTTAACTAGTTAAAGCTCAGTTCTGGAATGGAGTCGAGGGTTAACAAACTCTTGGCGGTCTCTGGTGTGGCATTAAGCCATCGATTAAATAAGTCAGGACGCAGTGGAACCACTGTCCGCTTTTCATCTTCTGGTTTATGAAAGCGGTTCATCACAGGGTGGGGGCTCGCATCAATGGTGATCATTGAAAAAGAAACGATGAGCTCGCCACTTTCAGTATCGGTCCAGGTATCCCAAATGGAGGCAATTGCCATGGGCTCTCCATTGGCCTGTCTAATTGGCGTTCGAATAGCTTTGCCGCTTTCATAGCAGGGTTCATAAAAAGAGTCTGCTAGAGCAAGTGCGTAGTGGCGCTCTTTCCAGGCACGCCTGTAAGAGGGTTTTTCAGAAACTGTTTCTACTCTGGCGTTATAGGTTTTTCTACCAAAACTTTCTTCCTTGGCCCATGAAGGGATAAGGCCAAAGCGGGCTAGGCCAATGGCAGTTCGTTCCGTATTGTGGCTTTTCAAAATGATTGGAGCAGGATAGCTTGGAAAAATATCATGCTGATTGCTAGGTGGAAGATCAAGATCAAAATGACTTTTTACCCAGTCAGCATTAATGGTGGTGAGGTATTGAACGCACATAGGCAGATTCTACATAGGGATGTAAGGGGATATAAAAAGCCCCGTAATAATGGGGCTTGATTAAAGAGCAACAGTTCGATTTATTTCACTTACAACTTTTTGCGCACAATCTTGAAATCAGGATCATCCACCATTGACTCCACAGTAAATCCCAGGCCACGCATTAGCTTGAGCATGCCTGGATTTTTTGATAAAACCAAACCATCGATTTCATCTAAGCCTTTATCTCTTGCCACTTCCATGATGCTGATCATTAAGCGCGATCCAATACCTTGTCCGCCAAAACTATCAGCTACTGCTAAGGAGAATTCGCAACTCGCTTTATCTGGATTGGTGCTGTAACGAGAGACCCCAATAATGCGTTGGGTTTCTACAAGCTTACCCTCATCGTTTATTTGTTTTTCGCGGAATAGGGCAATTAAAGCCATTTCACGATCGTAGTCAATTAATGTGAACTTTGCCGCCATGGCTGGTGGCAACTCTGGCGAGTTAGAGATGAACCTGAAATAGCGAGATTCGGAAGACATGCTCTTGTAGAACAGCTTGAGCATGTCTGCGTCGTCTGGATGAATAGGTCTAATAAGATACTCGCCATCATCCTTCAAAGGGCAAACCTGTTCATATTGATGGGGATAGGGCAAGATCGCTAGATGGTTGTATAAGCCGACTTGAGAATTTTTTAGGAT
>CAIYZI010000375.1 GCA_903930665.1 uncultured beta proteobacterium | reverse complement strand
CGCAACTCAACTCCGCTTGAAGTTTTCTTGGCAATGCCGAGTAACTTAATACGATAGCCCAATTGTTCAGCATAACGAATATCGATAGCATCTAATTTGGTAATGCCTTCAACGTGAGCTTTTTCAAACTGCATTGGAATGCCAAATGCAATCGCACTCATAATGGTGGCTTTATGTGCAGCATCAACACCTTCAATATCAAAGGTTGGATCCGCCTCTGCATACCCCAATCGTTGCGCTTCTTTCAAAACGGTAGCAAAGTCCAAGCCCTTGTCACGCATCTCAGAAAGAATGAAGTTAGTAGTGCCATTAATGATGCCGGCAATCCACTCGATGCGATTGGCGGTTAAACCTTCGCGCAATGCTTTAATAATTGGAATGCCACCAGCAACAGCCGCCTCAAAAGCAACCATCACACCTTTTTCATGGGCAGCTTTAAAAATTTCATTACCGTGAACAGCGATCAAGGCTTTATTTGCAGTAACCACGTGTTTGCCGGCGGCGATAGCTTCGAGCACTAAATCTTTAGCGATTCCATAACCACCAATTAACTCAACAACAATATCGATCTCAGGATTATTAATAACTGCTCGCGCATCGCTAACTACTTGAGCACGATCTTTAACTAACTCTTTGGCACGCTCAACATTGAGATCGGCTACGGTATTGATATGAATACCACGACCAGCACGACGTTGAATTTCATCTTGATTGCGTTCAAGAACAGTGAATACACCGCCACCAACGGTGCCAATACCTAACAGACCAACTTGAATTGGTTTCATGATGCCTTTGTTGCGTTTGAAGCCGCCTTGCGACTATGTTTTTGACGATAACGCTCCAGAAAACGCGCAAGTCGGCTAATAGCCTCTTTAAGCACATCCTCATGGGGCAAGAACACTACACGGAAATGATCTGGCTTAGCCCAGTTAAACCCTGAGCCCTGCACCAACAAGACCTTTTCCTCTTTCAATAAGTCAGCAATAAATTGCTGATCATCTTCAATTGGATACATCTGAGCATCCAACTTCGGGAATAAGTACAAAGCAGATTTTGGTTTAACGCAAGTGACACCAGGTATCTCTGTAATCAACTTCCAAGCAAGATCACGCTGCTTAGCAAGGCGTCCACCTTCGTTTACTAGATCGTTAATGCTTTGATATCCACCCAAGGCCGTTTGAATGGCATATTGACCTGGTACATTGGCGCACAAGCGCATTGAGGAAAGCATATTGAGCCCCTCAATGTAATCGCGAACCATCTCTTTATCGCCTGACACAATCATCCAACCCGCACGATAACCACACGAGCGATAGTTCTTTGATAAACCATTAAAAGTAATGATCACGACATCGGTAGATAAAGAGGCCAAAGAAATATGCTTCTCTTGGTCATACAACATCTTGTCGTAGATTTCATCGGCAAACAAAATCAAACCATGCTCGCGAGCGATTTCAGTTAGCTCCAGCAAAATCTCTTTCGAGTAGATTGCCCCAGTAGGATTATTGGGGTTAATCACTACAATCGCTTTAGTACGCGGAGTAATTTTTCTCCGTAAATCCTCTAAATCTGGTGCCCACTCTCTCTCTTCATCACAAAGATAGTGAATCGGAGTGCCACCAGACAAGCTCACAGCCGCAGTCCACAAAGGATAGTCAGGAGCTGGTACTAATACCTCATCACCGTTGTTAAGCAAGGCATTCATAGCCAATACGATGAGCTCTGAAACCCCATTACCGGTATAAATGTCATCTAAAGTAACGCCTTGGATACCTTTTTCTTGGCAATAGTGCATGATGGCTTTACGGGCAGCGAAGATACCCTTGGAATCCGAGTATGCCGAGGCATTGCTCAAATTACGAATCATGTCGAGCTGAATTTCTTCAGGAGGATCAAAGCCAAATACCCCCACATTTCCAATGTTTAATTTAATGATCTTTTGACCCTCCTCCTCCATGCGCTGAGCAAGCTCAAGCACAGGCCCACGTATGTCATAACAGACGTGATTGAGTTTTTCGGACTTCAGGATGGGTTTCACAATAAATTAATGGGTAAGTTCTTGAAATTTAGGAAAAAACAGCTGGCTATAATCCACATAATTATGACAGAGAGTCCATATGAAGCTTCAATCTGACCCCCATTCAGGAGCCAATACGATCACCGGCTATGGCGACGGCTATGTAGAGATCAATAAGACCCCATACAGCCATGCAGTTTTGCTGAACTCTAATGGTGCTATCGAAACCTGGGCTGCTAGCTCCTTTGATGCTCTAGAGGGATCCCATTTTGCGCAAATGGTTGTTTTAGAACCCGAATTAATCCTCATTGGCACCGGCAAACGCCAGCGATTTCCTAAGCCCGAACTCCTAAAAGCACTGATTGAAGCCAAAATTGGCTTTGAAATCATGGACTCACAAGCGGCTTGCCGTACCTACAACATTCTTGTTGGCGAAGGTCGCCAGGTGTTATTGGCGCTTATTGTGGAAAACAGCTAATGCAGTTTGG
>CAIYZI010000374.1 GCA_903930665.1 uncultured beta proteobacterium | reverse complement strand
CCGATTACGGATTTTTCAAAAGTAACTCTCGATCAAGTATATGATCTTGATTTTCCGATTGAAGCTAAGCCATTTATGAGTGCTGATGGACTTGCTATATCACTCAAAGATGCTAACTATGAACCGCGATGGGTAAATAAAAATCCACAGCGAGTCGGTGAGCTTATGGGTAAGGGATTTACTTATATCGAGCCAAATGATTTGCATGATGAGGCGAGCAAGAAAGCAATTCAGCCCTCTCTTGATGCAGATGGGCATTATTCAATTAACGATGTTGTAGCAATGAAAATCGACAAGGACACATATTACAGGGCATTACGATTTGCGCATGAACGTGCTGTGGGGCTTACAAAGAATACAGAGATTCATAAGCGCGCAGCGCGTGGCGCAGAACAGTTTATGTCAAAATCTGATAGCCGAAATGATTATCAGGGTGCGAAAACGCAAAATAAGATGGAGTTTTATTCTCCAGACGTAACAATTTAACAGCGAGGTTTTAACTATGGCAGGACCGAATCTTACTTATCATCAGCCGATTTCCGCGGTGGAGACTACTACAGGTCTTACGCCATTGACTTCAGCTCAACTTGAAGCAGCGGGGCAGACTTTTAAAATGGGAACCCCCGTAGAGCTTGTAGCTGGATTTGTTCAGGCGTGGGATGGGGCTACAGTCGCGGCTGCGATTGCTGGGTTTTCTCTTATTCCAGGATCAAATCTTGGTACAGCGGGCAAGGGTGCTCCGGGGGCGTTTGGGCAAGTTGGACCGCCTACAGCTATTCAGACGTATGGCAATGTGCCTAATCAGCCGAGTGCTTTTAATATCGCAGTTGGCACACCAACTACAGATGGGCGCACGTTGTTTGAGAATGCTGTAGGCGCGAGCATTTTCGAGGCCACTTTCGACGATTCAACTGGGACTACGGCTGCGAATTATACTCCTACGCAAGCAATGATCGGCACACAATTTGGCCTTACGATTGACGCCAGTGGCCAGTGGTATGTTGATGCTGCGAAGGTTACTGCCGGCACTAACACTGTTGTCACGATGGTTGGTATTAATCCTATTGACCAAACGGCAACGGGCGGTGTTTATATTGTAAACGCTCGTGTGCGTTTCCAAGTTCTCCCCACAGCAGCTCAGATCGTACTCTAACAATTCAGCACTAAGAAGGATATAAATTATGGGAACACAAGTTCGTGGAGCATTTGCCAAACTTATGGCCCCTGGTTTGCACAAAATCTATGTTGATGCGCTTGAGACGGAACAGCGTGCTGAAGAGTATCAGGCAATTTTTAATGTGAAAACCTCGGACTCCGAGTATGAGCAGGACTTGAAGATGGCTGGTTTTGGCCCACTTCAGGAAAAGCCGGAAAATACGCCCGTAGCGTATACTGAAATGACCCAGGGTGGCGATAAGCGATATTACCATCTGACGTATGCGCTTGCTGTGCGGACTTCCAAGGAACTTTGGCAGGATGCGAAGTATGGCGTTATTAAAACTGCTCCGAAAGCCTTGGCTCGCTCGATTCGATATACTAAGGAAATTATTGCGTTTAATATCCTGAATCAGGGATTTTCTGCGAACGTGACAACAACTGATGGTGTTTCGTTGTTTAATAATGCACATCCGCTACTTGGTGGTCCTTCTGCTACCTCGACGTGGGCTAGTTTGCCGAATCTTATCAGCGCAGCCGGGACTTTCCCGAATCGTCCTGCAACTGATATTGATTTGTCTTTCACTGGCGTGCAGCTTGGTACTACACAGTTTGAGCGATTGGTTGACTCTCAGGGCTTGCCGATTAATTTGAAGCCTACAAAGGTGCTGATTGCTCCTGAGAATCGTTTTCTCGCGCGTGAGATTTTTGGCTCCAGTGGGAAGCCTGCGACGGATACTAATGACATCAACTCGTTGCTCGGAGAAGACCTGAGCTACATGGTGTGTCATTATCTCACGAACGCTGGCCCGTGGTTTATGACTGCGGATAAGAAGAACCATTCGCTTACTGTTTTCATGCGGCAGAATCCTGAGGATGAGTTTGATGAGGACTTTGACACAGGTGCGATGAAGCAGAAGACTACCATGCGTATGTCTGCGGGTGCTACAGATTGGCTGGGTAAAAACAACTGCCCCTTAGCAGCGTAAGTTGCTATAGCAAATTCCGTGAATTCAGTGGAAGTCCTACTAAGGATAATACTGAGCCAAGCCTCTAACGAGGAAGGTGCAACGACTATCCCTTCGGGGAGTAGGAATCAAGTGATTCCGAAGCGCGGAACAACCTAATAGGTTGATGATATAGTCTGATCTTATAGGTAACTATAAGAGATATAACGGAAACGGTTATATCGTAACACAAATGACGTGGGGCAGCAATGGGGCTTAGTAACCCCTTTTAAACCAATGAGATAGCCCCTTGACAGGGCCATACGAATCTGGCATCATACCTGTCAGGGGGTTACATCATGATTTGTTCAAAATGTAATTTAGACTTAACGATAGATAATTTTAAACTGGAAAATGGTAAGATAAGGTATTATACTTGTAAGAAATGTATTGCT
>CAIYZI010000373.1 GCA_903930665.1 uncultured beta proteobacterium | reverse complement strand
TCGAGACCCAACCCGCGGTTGGCACCAGTAATCAATACGACCGAATTGTTGAAACTCATGATTTTTCCTTTAATTGAGAACACCATCCCTCAAAATATGATGATCATCATATTTTGACAGAAACAAAAACCGGACATTCCGGCATCACCGACAAACTTCAATCCCCTTTTCCAAAATACCAATATTCGTTAGAAGCCAAAACATTCTTTCCAGACACCACATCAGTATTAAAACAATCCACCCCTTTGTGCCCAGACCATGAATCCAAGGAATCCTCATAGTCTGGTCCCGAACTTCTCCAAATACAATCCCCTTGATCAAGTTCATTTTTTGGAATTTTCTTATTTAAATTGCCCTCTTTCGTATTGCATTCCTTAATATAGTTTGACCATGAATAAATATGACTTACCTTCATGCAATAAACGATTCGATTGGAATTTTGGCCATGATCAAGACCAACAATGATGTCACCGATTTTTGCCGTCAATCTAATTTTGGGCTTACATATTGCTAGTGTGCACGTTCCATGATATGGATTGGGTGCATTTCCGCCGTCATGAGCGACTATGTAAGTGTAGAGACGATTTTGGTCATTTAATTCAAGCATGCTATTAATCTTTCTGAGAAATAATCTCTTTAATCCAATCTGCCAATTCCGGGTAGCAACTTCCATTCAAAATAAACTCTTGACCTTTGCTGGCAGATTTCAGCTTGACCTTATCGCCCTCTCTTATCCAACGATTACCCATTGGGTGATATGTCAAATGAGGTTTTTTTTCACTAGGCATAAACCATTTTGGCAAATTCCAAATAGTTCTAGTTTCGCCACTTTTTGTTAAGCAGAGATCTTTCTTAAAGCACGTAAAATAGCCTCCACCACTTTTAGAGCCATTGTTATAGTGAGATTTATTAGCCCCAATATAGATGGTATTCAGATGGCTATCGTAATAATTAGGAGATGCAAAGTGTGGTTGCATTTGCAGCCAGGGAAATTGGCGTAAACATTTATCACGCTCGCCGTTTATCGAATAAACCTGTTCAATTTCAAGCCAGCCAAAAATAATGTGTTGATTCGGCGCATCTTTGCGATATCGCCATCGGCCAGCTACTTTCTCAACCTCACGAAACCAGCCAAAAAATAAAAAAATATCGCCAGGCTTTATGCCATTCTTGGAAAGGTGACCTTGTGCAGCCCCGGTTTGCCCCAAGGAGGGTCTCCAGCCTTTCTGCTGATCAACATTACGAAGCCAAGGGTCTAAATGAATCCTAGAGTTTATAGTGTATTTGCCGCCACTTAAATCCTTTAGGAGGCATCCAATCTCCTGGCTATCCTCATAGAGATCTCCGAATGTATTGTGATCATGACTACTTGGAATTGGCAAGGGCATCAGCCTGCCATCCGGCATTATTGGACTTGGCATGCCGCCATACGAGGCATCAAAACCTTTTCTAGAGAGGATTAAATTCACAGTAAGTCAGCCCCTTTTAAAAATTAAATTACTGATTTAACTCATTAAATGAAGGGAAAAATCAAGTTTTTAATGTCAGTTGCTTTTCACTATACTCTTCACGCGCTCACCAAAACCTAGCAACCACCAATCTAATTTTTTGGTATCAATGACCGTAGCGGTAATTTCATAGTAATCACCCAAGTCTTTCACAGTTTGATCTTCAGAGAGACGCATTTCTAATAAATGCTCTCCAGAGAGTTTCTCGATCTTAAATTTGAGCTTGATTCTCTTGCCATCCCCAAAACCAAAGTGACCCTCTAAGTCGTATTTCTCCATCGAAAAACTCGATGGCCTTTCAAATGTAAAACGGCTTGACTTTGCCGCGACAATACGATGAATCGCCAAGATGCGCTCATTATCAAATCCTTCAAAGCGACAAACGAGGTAGAGCCCCACTCCTTGCTGAGCAATTCCCAGAGGCATTATCTTGGCCTTGGTGTTTTTTCCTTTAACGCTTTGATATTCAATATCGAGCCAGTTATTGCCGTACAGAGCGTTACTCACCTCCTCAAAAACAGTAGGCTTGATAGCGGGAGGCAATAGCGGTTGCGAAGTTGGAATAACCCGAATTTTCGTAAACCACTCCCTAGCTTGCTTAGCATTCTTATGGGGGGCTAAGTTGGCTCTGGCCTGGACAAAAAAGCTATCCATCGATTTCATGAGCTTAGCGGGGAGCAAAGCTTTGAGTTGTTGCTCGGCCAACATGAGGAGCAATGATTCTTGTTCACTGAGCATGGGCAAAGCTAAACCTTGCGAGCGGGGTTTCCAGCTATAGCCATAGGGTTTGCTGCGATCATCGCGCTCAATATCGAAATGCTCAGAGAGCATTTCTAATTGGCGCTGGATGGTGCGCACATCCCGCTCTAGTCCCGCTTGGGCAATTTCCTGGTGCAGCTCGGC
>CAIYZI010000372.1 GCA_903930665.1 uncultured beta proteobacterium | reverse complement strand
CCAAGGTAGCGTGTTCCCTGGTGCATCCCCGACTAGAACACTGACCTGATGCTCTATGGTGACCCGACGAGGCAATTGTCAATCCTCCGCGAATTGCTTAGTTAACCGAAAGTAGAGGGAGGGAAATTTTTTCATACTCAATGCGTATTCTGCTCAATCCCACCACCTGTAACGGGGTTTATGGCGCCATGCGTTATGTTTTTATCCCGCCAGGTGCAATGTTTGCTCTCCGCCAGTCAGTAATCGACATATTTGGATCCTTTAAACCTCGTGTTAATATAGCCAGCTAAAGTCGAAACGACTGAATCGAAAAACTGTGCCCTCTGTCCAAGACGACCTAACTCATGCAATCGACCTTTTCTCTAGCGTTGAGGAGCGCCCATGGTCGCAATTAGGAAGCCTGCTAAACCAAGTCGAAGTTACTGACCATTGGCATGGAAAAGCGTCATCCTTTTCCGATTGGCTAAGGTCCTTTGCTCAAACCATAGGTTTGGGTGAAGCGAGTCTGTGGCGGTATTTGGCTTCCGCCCGCTACTACGAGAAGCTCCAGCAAACCTTGAACGGACGTGGCGTTCCCTGCCCACCATTGAAAGATCTCCCAGCCAAGGTAAGCCCAGAAAGTCTTGAACTGCTTTCAAAATTGGAGCGTGTGGCGCCTGACGAGCAACTTCAAGTAATTGCTGCCAGGGTTGTCAACGGCGCAATCACACGCGCTGAGCTGCGCAGAACATGGGAAGCATTTCGACCAGCGTTGGCAGGTAGAACTGCAAGGGGCAAAGGAGTCGATGCACCAACCATTGATCCGTACGACACAGTGCAATTTCAGTCTGTCCTTGAAGCACAGGTCATCACAACACTGAGTTCTGCTGATCCAGCCTGGACGGGCATTATTAAACCTGAGTGTTATGAGATTTTCCACAACGTCCAGCCAGAGTTTGCGCAATCTGAGCGCGAACGGTTTGAATTCGACGCTGTTGTTGTTAGCCGCGCCAAAAAGTTCGATCAACTCGACTTTCACGTCATCGAGATTCGGGGTAACCATGTTGCAAATCCAAATGTTGGGGCCTTGCTAGAAAGTCAATTTCAGTACTGCCACTTTTTTTGGCTGGCCCTTGATGCTCGAAGCCAGGGAACCGGCGGCCACGTACTTCCAGATAGTGTTGGACTCTTGGTTGCCAAGGAGGGTTCCATCAGAGTGTTAAGACCTGCGAAACGTTTCCTCGGCGAGCGTACTGGCGAACTTGCTAAGGGCTTGTTGATCAAGCCCAAACAGCATTAACTTTTTATACCAATTAGTCTAGCTGGCTAAACATGACCAAAAGGAGACTTTCAATGCGGCAAATCAGACAAGTGCTGAGGCTCGCCAATTCCAATGAAAAAAGCCAACGATCAATTGCACGTAGCCTCAACATCTCACGCGATGCTGTTGCAGATTACATAACAAGAGCAGCGGCAGTTGGTCTGTCGTGGCCTTTGCCCGAAGATATGGACGACTATGAGTTGGAACGGCGGCTGTTTCCTGTCAATGCCCGGGCATCAAAGTTGAACAAGGCAGAACCCAATTGGGTAGAGATACATCTGGCGTTAAAGACCAAGGGTTCAACGCTGCAAGTCTTGCATGAAGAATACCTTGCAGGAAATCTGGCTGGCATGGCCTATAGCTACTTCTGCGAGCGCTACCGAGAATACAAACGCACCCTGAAGCGATACATGCGCCACGAGCATGTTGCCGGCGATAAGGTTTTTGTAGACTATGCCGGCCCCACCATTCCAATAGTCATAAATGCAGCCACGGGTGAGATTCGGTACGCCCAGATATTCGTTGCCGTCCTCGGTGCCTCTCGATACATATACGCAGATGCTGCATGGAGTCAAAGCCTGCCAAATTGGATCGGCTCACACGTCAGAATGTTTGAGCACTTTGGAGGTGTTCCTGCGGTTGTGGTTTGCGACAACCTAAAAGCAGCCGTCACACGAGCCAGTCGAAATGATCCGACTGTCAACGACACGTATCAGAACTTAGCCGATCACTACGGCATGATGATCATTCCTGCACGCCCGTACAAACCCAAGGATAAGGCGTACGCGGAAAATGGAGTGCTGGTGGTCGAGCGCTGGATCATCTTCCGATTGCGAAAGAGAGTATTCGGCAATCTGGTGGAGCTGAATGCTGCAATAAAGGAGCTGCTAGTCGATGTAAATAACAGGGCCTTCCAGAAGTTGCCAGGAAACCGGCTTACTGCATTCCAGTCCATTGACCGACCTGCACTATCTGCCCTCCCGTTGCACCGGTATGAATTTGCCCAATTCGTTCGTGCTCGTGTAGGGCTCGATTACCACGTTGAATTGGACAACCGCCACTTTTATAGCGTCCCATATGCGCTCGTGCGACGTGAGGTTGATATTCGCCTGACAGAAGCCACCGTCGAGATCCTCAACGGTGGCAAGCGAGTTGCCAGTCATCCACGTTCAACTGAACCAGGCAAAACAACTGATCCGGCGCACATGGACCCAGCGCATCGCTATCTTGCCCAATGGGATGCTGAGCGCGAACTCGATTGGGCCATGGGCGTTGGAGCCAGCACTCACGCCTTCATGCAAGTGCTGCTGGCCGGACAGCGGCGTCGTGAATTAGCAATGCGCTCCGTCGGAGCGATCAAATCACTGGTGCGAGTTTACGGTGAAGCCCGATTGGAAAGTGGATGTGCACGGGCACTTTCCATTGGTGCCACTCAAGTGCGCAATTTGAAGTCAATTCTTCAATCGAATCTTGACCTTCAGCCGGCAACTTCTGCACCAGTCCAAGAAGCCAGCTTCGACCATGAAAACATTCGTGGACCTGGGTACTACCACTAACCAAACTGACTAGGAATACTTATGCTCGTTCAACAAACCATCGAAAAACTGCGTGAAATCCGTCTGCCCGGCATGGCCAAGGGTTTTGAGGATCAGTTGTCAAGTGCGGCCGCCATGAGCCTAGGATTCGAGGAGCGATTCGGACTTCTCGTTGATCAAGAAATTACCTTCCGCGAAAATCAGCGGTTGATCAGGCTTCTGAAAGCAGCCAAATTAAAGTCCAATGCGTGTTTAGAAGATGTCGATTACCGACAGGACCGCGGGCTAGATAAAAGCCAAATGGCTTCACTATCTGGATGTCAGTGGATCGGAACCGGCCTAAATTTGATACTCACAGGCCCAACGGGTTCTGGGAAGACTTGGCTTGCTTGCGCATTCGGCAATCAGGCATGTCGGTTCGGAAAGAGTGTACTGTTCCAGCGCCTCCCACTGTTGCTGGAAGAGTTACAAGTCAGTCATGGTGATGGCTCGTTCCGAAAGCGGCTCTCCCAGCTAGCTAAACTTGACCTGCTGATTCTTGACGACTTCGGAATGGCCGCTTTGACGGTGCAGGGCCGGGCGGACTTGCTTGAAGTGATTGACGCTCGCGTTGAGGGGCGTTCAACGATTGTGACCAGTCAGATCCCGGTGGAAAACTGGCATGACTATCTTGGCGCTGGAAATCCAACTGTTGCTGACGCAATTTTGGACCGTGTCGTGAGCGGTGCATTGCGTGTCCCTCTGCGGGGGGAGTCAATGCGAAAAACACGGGTGAGGCAGAGCAAGTAAATTACTTTCTACATGGCAGGCGGGCGGGGCGCTGGTTTATCGAGAATTCGGGCGTCCGAGGAGTTCACCCATATGGGGGATGTTCAGGCTATTGGCAGGCGGTCAAAATGCTGTTGACGCGGACATTGGTAAGCAATGTCAAAACATAATAGGAAACACAGCAATGGCTAAATGCACAGCACCAGTTCGCGGGCACAGTTCCGCAGCCGCTCAAGCGGCTTGCCCTGCATGCAGTTCTCGTTATGGTGGTTATCGCAGCAGCTACGGCAGCGGTTACAGCTCGCCCTACTCTTCAGGGGGCGGGAGCAGCTACAGCGGCGGAAGGTCCAGCGGAGGCGGCAGTTCAAGGCCGCGCTGGTCACGCGCCGATTCGTCTGTCTCTTACACACCTGCTCAGGTGGCGTCTCTCACACCGGTCCGTGAGGCAGTTGAAAGAGAAGCGGCGGCAAAGCCAGAGATCCGTGATTGTTTCCTCTGCCACGCTTGGGATGATCGGCAGGAAGCTGCTAGGGAGCTGCACGATTTACTGGAGGCGGCTGGTGTCAAGGTTTGGTTCAGCGAGAAGGACCTTGGCCTGGGCGTGCCGATGATGCGTGCCATCGACAAGGGCTTAGCGGCCTCGAAAATCGGGCTCGTACTGGTTACACCGGCTTTACTCGCACGCCTTCCGAAAGAAGGAGTCGCCGATAAAGAGCTTTCAACACTCCTGCAGGGAAATCGGCTTGTGCCCATAGTACACGGCACGACGTACACAGCGCTCCGCGATGTAAGCCCCATGCTCGCTTCGCGTAGCGGTCTTGACACATCGGAAGACACGATGGCCGTAGTCGCAACCAAAATTGCAGAACTGGTCGCCATCTGGAGCTGACAGGCCTAATAATCCTGGCACGACGTATTCAGCTATGCCGCGATTGCAGACATTCAAGAAAAGCTATCCAACCCACACACTTGTATGCCTCCAAGATACCGTTTGACGTCACTGCTCATGCCCTGGTTGCTGCTTGGCGCTCATGCACTTGCTGCGACGCCTTGGGTGGACCAGCGGGCGCCACGTAAGGACGTGCACCTCATGTTTCTTTATGAAGCCTGCTCATCAGTGGGCGATACCGCGAAGGGACGAATTGCAAACTTTGATTGTGAGTCGTATGTCTACGGCGTTCTTGACGCCTATTTAGCGGTGCGTTCCCACTTACCAATCAGGCAAAGAGCCTGTTTCCCAGAGGATTTGCCGCCTTGGCGTGCGTTAGAGGTTGCCGAGCCTTTGCTTCAATCCCCAGCAAGCGAAAAAGAGGCAGGGCCGGAAATCATCAAAGCCTTAGCGAAGGCATATCCGTGCAAATACTGAAATGCCGCGAAAGCGGTCCTAAGAATGATTAGATAAAGCAATT
>CAIYZI010000371.1 GCA_903930665.1 uncultured beta proteobacterium | reverse complement strand
GCAATTAAGACTTATGGGTTTGAGGATGTATTGTTGGCGCATGGGCGCTTAGAGAGGGATCTAGCTTCAGGAAAATCTGGGCGCGAGCGAGTTGTTGAGAAAATGCAATCGGCAGATGTATTGATTCTCTTGCATGGAAATGATGAGTGGTGCGCTGAATACATTCCATCCAAGTTCTATGAATATCTTTGGGCAGGTCGTCCTATATGGGGTATTACCCATCGCAATCCTCAGTTAGATCAGATGCTGCTTGATCGAGGCGCCTATCTCAGTCCAGAGGGCGATGTTGAAAAAGTGTCTGCAGCTCTTGAGAGAATTTGGTTAGACTGGCGTAATCAGCAATTAATCGAGCCAGCCTGGAAGCCAATCGGCGTGGATCAGGCGGTCAATGATATTTTGTCTCATATTCAGTATTGTTAATAGAAACCTACGTGAATAATATAGCCCTATATTGCAAGTCATATCGTAAAGATTTTTTGCGCTTGAGGCGCCTCTTAAAGTCGATTGAAAAATATAATGCCGATAAAATCCCCTTTTATGTATCGACCCCAGAGGATCAATATGATGAATTAGTCAATGTATTGGGGGATGTGGGCAGTTATCAATGGGTGTCAGATGAATCCATCATTTCATCTAACCCTCGCGTTGGCGCAGGAATCGAGAAAACCAGATCAGGCAGTCAAGCTCAACAGACTATCAAATCTGAATTTTGGCGCCTTCGATTGTGTGAAAATTATGTTTGCTTGGATTCGGACTGTCAATTTATTCAGTCATTTTATGAGTCTGATTTTATTGCGGCAGATGGCAACCCATATACAGTCATTTATCAAAATAAAGAGTATTTTCAGCTGGCCATCAATCGAGGGCATCCAAGAGTCTTCGATGAGCTTAGTTTAGAAGGTAATAGAGTAAAGGCATTATTTGGTCGCGTAGGCCCCAATTACTATTGCCCATGCCCACCCTTTATTTGGTCTGCCAAAGTCTGGAAATCGATGGATGAGCAGTTCCTCATCCCTAGAGGCCTCACTTTGTGGGATATTAATACTGCTGATCATCCTGAGACCTTGCTGTATTTAGAGGCTTTACTCAACTATCATGCGATTCCTTTGTACCCCATTGAGCAATTGTTTCGCATTTATTACTACGATTGGCAGTATTTTCTTTTGCGTCGAAATGGTGAGCGCATTCAGAAGTTAGCTAAAAATTATCTTGGTGTGATTTATCAATCGAGCTGGGATCTAAACATGGATCATGGCGGTCCTAGCAAATCCTTGCCATCTCGATTGCTCAAAAAAACAAAACGCATAGGGCGTTTTGTGCAAAGTTTTTTTTAATCCTGTATTTGCTCTTTCAATTCCATTCTTATGAATTCCTCCCTCGCGCCTGTACAAATTTTGGTGATTTCTCTTGAACGTTCAATAGAGCGCAGGGAGAGGGTGAAAGAGCAGTTAAATAAAATTTCGATTCAATGGGATTTTCTCAATGCAGTAGATGGTTATGCTTTGCCGAAAATGCCGGCATCCTATGATTGCGACAAAGTAAAAAGACTACAGGGATATGAATTGACACCTGGAGAAGTGGGCTGCTTCCTATCTCACATTAAGGCCTGGGAGGCATGTATTGCTGCTCAGAGGCCGACCCTAGTATTTGAGGATGATTTTATTTTGGGCCCGAATTTTGAGGCCGTCTTGCTTGATTTACTGGAGATTCCCAATGAGTGGGATTTAGTGCGGTTATCTGGAATATACAAAACCAAGGACAGCCTATTAGTACAGCGGGGTCTATATGACTTGGTTCAAAATTTAGGCGATCCTTGTGGCACTGCTTGCTATTTGTTAAATCCTCACGCCGCACAAGTACTAATTAATAATGCGGGCAATATATATCAGCCGGTGGATCACTATCTGGAGCATTTTAAAAAACACCATCTTGCATGTTTAGCCGCCAAACCATATCCAGTAGAGTTAGCGCAATCAAAATCAACGATTACAGATAGGCCTGGTAGAGCGCCCATCAAATGTTATCAAAAATTACTACGATCAATCTATCGTCTTATTGACAGAAAAATGAGCCCATCGCCATGGTTTCCAAAGGACTAGTTTAGTTAAGATAGTTAGCTCAGAGATGCTTTCAGAATATTTTGTATGAATTCTTTAAAGGGCTCTATGCTTGGCTGATGAATGAGTAATGCTTCATTGGCATAGGTGGATAGAATTTTTGGAGAATGCAGTATTTCACCTAGCTCGCTAAACCCATTTCGTGACATTGGCGCCAGATTAATCATTGCCTTTGGATTGAAGTCCACTAGAACGTTATCATCTGCCCAGGTGATGGGGAGGCATCCAGCCATAAAAGCCTCTGGAATCTTTTCCGTGTAATAGCCTGGGAACATGCCATTTTCTGGACATAGGTTAAAGGCAAAGCGTTGCAACTCATCATATTTAATCAGTCCACTCTCATGATGATTTTTAATATTTGGATTGAATGACATGCCAAATTCTGCAACGTCAATTTGTCGTTTAACTGCTCTCAGTAAGGTGCCTCTTGGCTCACGTAAATGGGAGGCAAAAATTGCTGCAACTTGAGGGCGCTTCAGAAAGTCATCACCCAGCGGCTTCATCAGTCGATCTAAATCGAGGAGTCGGCCATAGCGTGGATTGAGATTTCCATAGACACCCTCATTGGACCAATCAACCATTTCCATCCAATAGGGCAATCGAAAGTGTTTCGCATCAGAAATCCCTAGGTCAAATGAAATTGCATAGTCTGTATTGGCGAAATCTGGTCGAATATTTTCACCAGTCTGAAATAGGGTGATGGGGAGGGGGCGACGCTGATTCAGTACGCTCTCGATAGTTTCATTCAGCGAGCTGATAAATGGCCTGATGGGCCTGGGACACCACCGCAATTTTTTTTTGTTCAAATTCTCAAAAGGGCCGATAATAAGTAGGTCGCAGTCACTGGGTTTTACCCAATGGATTTCATATCCCAGGCCCTTGCATACTGCAGGGAGAAGTCCAGATTTGTAATCTCCAGGTACTCCAATTGTGGATATGCGGATTGCAGCCATAAACCATACCTTTTAAATGCCACTATGAAGTACTCTATTGTAATTACTACCTTCGATAAACGCTTCGAAAGCGATTTAATACCTTTAATTGACAGTATTAAAAGCCTGAGGCCGAATATTGAAGTAATTTTGACGGTCAATGGTCCAGCGCGTTCCGAGTTTGATCAAGAATATCGATCCAAGCTATTTGCGTACCTTTCTCATCACAATGGGGTGTATCCCATGGTGTT
>CAIYZI010000370.1 GCA_903930665.1 uncultured beta proteobacterium | reverse complement strand
CAATCAGGGTAATAATCTTTTTATTGATTACGTCTTTAGATTCGCTATGCCATTCGTTCATACTAAATCCTTGTTAACAGTTTGAGGAATCTGCCAATTATCCACTATCGGCAAAATCCTGGGTTTTACACTCTTAAATCCCGTTCACTGGCATCTACCGCAGCCAAAAAGGCCCTTTGGAGGCTGTACTGGTTCAAGTCCTCGATTCCTATGTATATCTTCCGCCACCTTTTGCTCTAATCGATATCATATTGAGATGATCACAGATTACTCTATCCAAGCCGTTGCTATTAATGCAATTCCCTTGATTTTTGCCATTACTATTCACGAAGCGGCGCACGGTTACGCTGCTCGCAAATTTGGTGATAACACTGCCTACGTACTTGGACGAGTTAGCCTGAATCCTTTAAAGCACATCGATCCCATGGGGACCATTTTGATTCCTCTTGTGTTGATATTGACGGGATCCCCGTTTTTAGTGGGTTATGCAAAGCCAGTTCCAGTCCGCTTTGATCGCCTAAGAAACCCCAAAATTGACTCTATTTGGGTGGCATTAGCGGGACCAGGCTCAAATTTCATTCAAGCCCTCATTTGGATGAGTCTTTTGATCATCCTTCTGGGCATTGGAATAAACGAACCATTCTTTATTGGAATGGCCAAGGCAGGGATAGGCTGGAACATTGGTTTGTTGGTTTTTAATTTATTCCCACTTCCTCCGCTTGATGGAGGGCGCATATTGGCGGGATTGCTACCTGCGCGCCAATCCATTGCTCTAGGAAGACTTGAGCCTTGGGGGTTTTATATTGTTTTAGCACTTGTCTTCACTGGCATCATCGGGACCTTATGGATGGTACCCCTCATGGCATTTTTCAATTGGGCCCTGTATCTCTTGACCATCCCTCTGCAAATGATTTTTTAATTCCGGCGACATTAAATCGATGAGCGCTGGAAAAGCCTTTAGAACCCTATTGCTCTATCGAGTGGGGGCAACCCTAAGCTACCAAATCATGATGGTAGCGGTAGGCTGGCATCTTTATGAAATTACCCATAGCGTCATTTCTCTAGGTTTAATTGGTTTAGCGGAGCTAATCCCCTATTTCATTTTGGCGCTCTACGCCGGTCACGCAGTTGATCATCACTCCAGAAAACTCATTTCTGCCCTTGCTTGTTTAATTCATATTGGTGTGGCTGTATTTTTAGTAACTATTTCACTAGATTGGTTTTCAAGCCCTGTGCCATTGATCTATACAGCCGTCGCTTTTATGGGTGTTGGACGCGCTCTATTACGACCCTCATTTCACGCACTCTTTGGGCAAATTATTCCCAGGGAAGAATTGGCTCGCTATACCGCCTATGCCTCTTCAGCATTTCAAGTTTGCGTAGTGGCAGGCCCAGGGCTTGGCGGACTCATGATTGGTCTGGCAGGCTTAGGCTGGACTTATGCATTGGCAGCTGCCTGTGGGGCCCTTGGGCTTTACGGCGTTTCATTTATTAAAGCAAAACGTGAAACTAGCGGCAACTTATCCGGTCATTTCTTAAAAAGTTTTTTAGAAGGCTTTCATTACGTTAGACGTCATGATTTAATTTTAGGAATCATGGCACTTGATATGTTTGCAGTGCTATTTGGGGGTGCAGTATCCATACTCCCCGCCTTTGTTAAAGAAGTGCTCAATGCGGGCCCTGAAACTCTGGGTATTTTACGGGCCGCACCCGCAGCGGGCGCTGTTTTTACAGGCATTTATTTAGCGAAATACCCGCCCTTAAGTGATTCGGGTAAGCAACTATTCTTATCCGTGATGGGTTTTGGTATTGCCATCATTGCTTTTGGTCTTTCAAGCAATCTTTGGCTTTGCGTACTATTCCTGCTTATCTCAGGCTGCTGTGATTCAGTCTCAGTGGTAATTCGGGGCAGCATCATGCAGTTAACGACACCCGATCATATGCGAGGAAGAATTAGCGCCATTAATGGAATATTTATTGGATCATCCAATGAATTAGGCGCATTAGAGTCTGGTCTAGCAGCAGGCCTTCTTGGGCTCGTGCCCTCCATTATCTTTGGTGGGGTAGCAACCATCGCAGTAGTAGCCATTACTTATCAAATGGCACCTCATTTACGAAAACTTCATCTTAAAGATCTCTCTTAGACAATCTAATGCAAAGGGGGTCTTAATACCCACATATAAATTGTTGCAATACAGCATTCTTTTTTAGGTATACCTTTGCATTATTAGATAATTAGCCTGTGAAAATGCAATCAACTCGCCCAACCCTATTCTCTAAAGGGAAAATCTCATTTATTGGCATAGCGTTGCTCGGCCTCATCCAACTAATGGGGCCAAACCTGATCATCAGCGCCCAAGCCCAGACTCAGCACACCAGCAAAAACAGTCAGTCCCGTAAAAAAGTAGTTATTCAAAGCAATAAACAGGTCGGCTTTAAAGATTTATCTGCCAATAAATACTCTAAAGGCAGCATGAGCCTTAATCCTGAATTATTTCAGCGCAAGAGTGAAAGAGAATTAAGCACAGATACCGCTGGAAACCCAGATTACCGAATTGCACGCGGCTGTATGCACCGCTCTTTTAATGAAGACAACTTGCCGCAAAATATTGGCATAGAAAACAGGCAATTTTCAGAATTCTTTAAAAATCAAACTAAAACCTTCTTCTCACATATGCGTGGAGATTGCATTCCTTATGCCGTTGCTTATGGAAATCGAAATCGCTTTGATTCTTTAAGCATCATGAATGGGCCCATTCAAGATCCAAAAACTGAAGTGTGGACCTTTACACCTTCAGCTGTTGGCGGCTTTCTCATTCAGCAAGATTACTTAAAAGACGAAGCAAAGCGTTATACAGAAATCCAAATTCCTTTAAAAGATGTGCTCTATGATCCTCGCAAAGTCGGTGATAAATTACCCGTAGAGCTCGTCTGGGATTTAAATTCTCTAATTAAACAAATCTACGCTGAAGACAATAGCTCTCTTGAAAATACCCATAGTGTTGTCCGTTTGATTGTCGATTTTGGCGATAAAGATAGATGGGCACAAATTTGGGCGGCGGAAATTTTGGACCCAAAGACCAATGAAGTTTATGCCAACGCCTTTTGGCTCGATCGCGGCGATATTCCAGGGGGATTCTTTACTGGAACAGGCGAATCTATTGAACGTACATTTTGGACAAACCCCTTAAGTTATAGACGTATCTCTCGTGGCGTGGGCAATGTACCAGTCGGAAGAAAAGCATCAAGCAAAACGGTAAGTACAAAATCTAAAGCCAAGATTGCTACCGCGCCTGGACAACGCTATCGCGCTCATATGGGAATCGACTATGCAGCACCAATTGGAACCCCTATCTTTAGCGTTGCCAATGGTAAGGTGGTTCATCTAGGATTGAGCGGGGCGTTTGGTAATTTAATCGTCTTGGAACACCCTGGTGGCTACCATACCTATTACGCACATCTCAGTAGCTTTAACCCCGAATTAGAGGTTGGCAATGAAGTACGACGTGGGTTTGAAATTGGGTATGTAGGTATTACCGGAAGATCTACTGGGCCACATTTACATTTTGAACTAAGAAAAGACGGTGTCTATGTCGATCCTTACGCACCTAGCATGCAACTAGATTTGTGGTCTATGCGCGATAACGAAAGCGGACAACTCACCCGAGAAATTCTGTTACTTGGTAGCCCCATCAAGAGTTGAGCTCCAATACAAGCATAAACGGCCAGGTCTGTATTTAGTCAATCCATTAGGAGTCGATGTGACCACCAATGAATTGACTAAAGCGTTCACTTAACCCAAAACGAGTACTGGTAATTTGGAATGCACAATTACTTCATGAGTTTCGCTTCCTAGCAAAATACTCTTAATGCCGGTACGCTTGTGTGATGCCATCACAATCACATCTGCTTTAGCTCTTTTGGCTCCAGCCAAAATACCCTCTGACAAGGCGCTATTAGATATATGCATTGTCTTGACTTCAATCCCAGCACCTAATTGAGTGACCGCCTTCTTAAATACGTCTTTGGCATATGCATCACAAGCAGTCTTATGCTCTTTTTGAGAGACGCCATAACCCATGGTGCTATCTGAGTAAATCATTGGAGGCAGTGGGTCGGACACATAAACCAAAGTCACAGCAGCGCCATCAGCCTTTGCTAGCTCAGCAACCTTCTTCAAGGATTTTTTACTGAGATCAGATCCATCCACAGGTACTAATAAATGCTTAAACATATTTACTCCCTTTAAATTGAACCACTTCTTTTCTCTTTACATCATAATATTAATTATTAGCCTAAATAGGCGCAAAGGGAATCAGAATTGCTCAAGTATTTTGCGGTTTATCTCACTTTTCTCATCACCCTGCTTGCCATAGATCTGGTATGGCTACTTGGTATTGCAAAAAACCTCTATCGCGATGAAATGGGCACTCTCATGGCGACTGATCCAAAGCTCCTAGCGGGATTGGCGTTTTATGTTTTGTATGCCTTGGGTATTTGTATTTTTGTCATCATCCCCGCTCTCTCAAAACAATCCTGGGTTGATGCTGTGCAATATGGCGCCCTTTTTGGATTTTTTTGCTACATGACTTATGACTTCACGAATTTAGCCGTCATTCGGGATTTCCCCACCCGTCTTGCAATAATAGATATGGCTTGGGGAACTTCAGCCAGCGCCCTCTGCGCGCTCATTGCTTACTGGGTTGGCAATCAAGTCCCTATCATAAAAGATCTTTAAGCCCTCTGAAATAATGTTTTTTCATCCCAAATTACTCGACTCTTTTAAGGGCTATAACCGCGTTCTATTTACCAAGGATCTTTTTGCAGGCCTTACAGTCGGAGTAGTTGCCCTGCCACTTGCCATGGCCTTTGCAATTGCCAGCGGCTTAAAGCCTGAAGCTGGAATTTTTACCGCGATTATTGCTGGAGGATTAATTTCACTATTAGGCGGCAGTCGAGTGCAAATTGGTGGTCCCGCTGGCGCCTTCATCGTGATTGTCTATGGCATCGTGGATCGTTATGGCGTAGCTAACCTTCTGCTTGCGACTGCAATGTCTGGCATCTTTCTCTTTGCCATGGGTCTCATGCGATTAGGCACCCTGATTCGCTTTATCCCCATTGCGGTCATTATTGGCTTTACAAATGGCATCGCCTTCTTAATTGCCCTATCCCAAGTAAAAGAGTTCTTTGGTTTATCGATAGCAAAAATGCCAGCTGAATTCTTTCAAAGTATTCAGACTCTTTATGCGGCTGCCGACACCATCAATCTCATTGCCTTTGCTATTGCTGCTGGCAGCCTAGCCGTACTTCTTTTTTGGAGAAATCTCCAAAGCCGCCTAGGTTGGTTGAGCCACCTTCCGGGTACGGTCGTAGCGATGGTGCTGGCAACTGTCATCACCAGCATCTTCCATCTTCCAATAGACACCATTGGAAGTCGCTTTGGAGGCATTCCTGGTGGCCTGCCAAGCTTTCAATGGATGGCCGTCAGCTGGAGTACAGCACAATTTATGATTGCACCAGCGATCACTCTTGCCCTATTGGGCTCGATTGAATCACTGTTATGTGCCCGAGTTGCTGATGGCATCATTCACGACAGGCATAACTCAAATCAAGAGTTAATGGCTCAAGGAATTGCCAACTTGATATCCCCTTTCTTCGGTGGAATGCCTGCAACTGGCACGATTGCCAGAACCGTCACTAATATCCAAAGTGGGGGTAACACTCCTATTGCCGGAATCATCCATGCTCTAGTGCTCTTGATCATTATTTTGGTTGGTGCACCCTTAGCAAAAAATATTCCCCTAGCAAGCCTGGCAGCGATCTTAATGTACGTTGCTTGGAATATGGGTGAATGGAGAAAGTTTTTTGATGCCTCCCAATTCCGCCTACCCTATCGTATTACGATGTTTAGTGTCTTTTTTCTCACTGTTATCTTAGATCTGACAGTAGCAGTTGAGGTAGGCTTATTGTGCGCATTTGTCACTTTCATATATCGCATCTCTAGCCTTTCCAGATGTGAAACTGCCAGCGCAACAGATTTTCCGGGCCTTGCAAATCAGCAAGGGGAAATTGATGCCTATCGGATATACGGAGCCATCTTTTTTGGCGCTGTAAAACTTCTTGAAAAGATTGAAGAAAATCTTCCAAGCAAAACCCTTATTCTCGATCTGAAGAATGTGATTTACATCGACTCAACGGGGATGGATACCATTCTTGAATTGGATCGCTGCTGCAAAATGCAAGGCATCAGGCTAATCGTTTGTGGCTTAGATCATCAGCCTTTAGATATCGCAAGGCGTAGCGGCTTTTTAGAATTATTACCCCAAGACTGTGTTTTTTCTGATATCCGACAAGGTATTGAGGCGGCAATTCAGTTCGAAGAAAATCCTAGGTAACGCTATGTGGTAGCTGATGCACTCGAAAATACCTCACAGAATATTTAGTCTGTGAGGTATGTCAGAAATCAGAACTCCATCATCCTTAAAGTGGCTCTTAGATAAGCGATCCCGCTTAATGGGAGATCTTCAAAAGCTCAAGAAATCCTATCCGCAAACGATGCGGACTTTGCGGGAAAGGATTAGTAAGGCCGAGCAAGAACTCATGCTAGCCAAAGAACAATATGACTATCAGCGCTCAGTCACACCAGCTCAAATGCGGATGCTAGAAGCTGATCTTGAAGCGATTGATCGGTCTTTGTCTCTGCACGCCATTCAAATTAATCCTGAATTGCTTGAGCCATTACATGGCCAAGAGGCAATCCGCATCACCAGCTATGGTGCAGTTACTCGCAATATTCATAAGTGCTTGAGGATTGCTAATGGCAAACCGCTTCTCACCACCCAAATTGCTATCTATGTTGCCAAACAGTGTGAAGTCAATTTGACCGAGCGGCAATTCCCCGAGTTTAAGGAAAGCGTACGCTGTCGATTAAAGGGCTTGGCATACAAAGGTAAAGTTACGCGCCTTCCAACCCCCAAAGGGGGTGAAGGCAAGTGGGTTATGAATAGCGCTAATTCTCAGTACGTGGCTAAATCACCCATAGCAACTCTGTGGGACGATTAACGCCTTGCCAGTAACCGCGCCACCATTGGGATTTACCACGTTTAAAGACCGAGCCAAGCAGCAGGTTTAGATTTTCTCTCATAGTGTTTCGCCTAACATCTTCACGCCATGCCATTTCATTGGCAATATCAGCCATGTACTTAGGCTCAATGCGATGCGATACCCCAACGGTATATCGACGCAATCTTGAAAAGTAACTCTCAGCTTGATTGTCACTAACACCATCAAGAGTTGCAAACATTACAGCATGCGGAACGGTCTTATGATCGAACCAGCTTGATAGTTGTGTGTAAGCCGGACTTTCATCAGTCATTACTATGGAGCCTGGTTCAATAAAGGTTCTGGCAAGACTGATTGCATAATCTTCATTCTCGGCCATGCAAATAGCGGTAATGGTTTTGCTTGCCCCTAAACCTTTTTCTGGATGGAGTTCTCGCAAGTTAATAACGATCCTGCGCTTTTTAAATCGCTTCCAATTAGCAGCACTTCTACCTTGGCGACCCTTCTTCTTGACCGCCATTAGTTTTTCTTCGACATGAGCCCTTATCGAGGATTGCGAGGGTTTTCGAAACTGTCCATTGCGAGGTCTACCGCCAAAGTGGCCGCCATCTATATGGATGGTTCCCTTAAGTTTTTCTTGGTGTCGAACCCCATATAACGATTCACGTAGCTTTCCCATTAAGACCTGAGCTGTTTTTAAATTTATATTGACATCCCTGCTGAGGCGATGGATGGATAGACCATTGGCCGCAGCCAGGAAAAGAGCAATGGCGTACAACATTTTCTTGAATGGTAGCTTGTGATCCTCAAAAGGCGTTCCAGTTGTTACCGAGAAATAGGCATCACAGTGTTTGCAGCGCCATTGTTTGCGGGTGCGTCGATAGTAGTGCTTATCGATTACACCGCATTGAGGGCAAACAGTGCTCTCAAATCCACCCCAGCGGATTTCTACAAATCTTTCAAAGCAATCTGTCTCACCCATATTGCCAACACCGCCACTAGAAAAATCTCGTAGGGCTGCTGACTTTAAAAAATGCTGCGCCATGTCAATTAACTCCATGCTGCGGAGCCAATCTTGAGGGTCAAGCAATCCCAGCAATACCCGTAAACACTGGATAATGTTGAATAAGCCACACCTAGCCAGCCGTATTGACAAAAACCACAGCTGGCATTAATGTGTGAACTGTTCGGGCTTCAATTCGAACGGTTTTTTTAAAAAGAGCTGCAGATTCCCGTCTGTGGCTCTTTTGCTTTTTAGAGTACTAAATCAAGTTGGTTTCCTTTGTTAAAAAATGGCTTGTCATACAGCCCAAGCTTCCTGTACTGCATTTTTGCTGCTAAATATAGGTGCCAGCTTGCAAGACCAGCCAGCCCGCCACCTCGGATGTAAAGGCAAAAGAGCCCCTTCGTCCAGGCAGGGAAAAGATTCGTACTGGAATTTCACCTCGCTCCCGACTCCATCGGAAGGCTCCAGCGGTCTTAAACCCCAGTGCTGCGTAAAGATCCCGACCTCCAATTACAGGTCCAAACTGGGCCAGCATTTGCCCCTCCAGAGTGCGGTTACTGTCTATTGCCATGCTCAGATCCTTTGTTTTTGCTTTATTAGCACTTATTAGCGCTAATTCACGTTGATGGGAAATTTAGCAATTGCGTTTTAGCCTGTACACCCGAATAAAATTAAATCTTTTTCATACACTACATATTCCGAACAAATGATCTTGATAGGCGAGAAGCCAAAGCGAGGAAGGCCGCAGCGTACGCGTCTTATCAAGTTGCGCGATAACGTGTGGATTACGGCCCTTCAGCTTCAATCGAGCTTAACCTCTGGTTATGCTTTAGAGAAGGCAATCGAACCCCACAGGATCAAGCGCGCAAAGGGTCATATCAATCGCCCGAGAAAATGGGATAACTACATTAACGGTACTCAGGGCCCAGGCAAGATTAAGAGCAAAGCAAGTGCAGTAGAGTTGGCAGAAGCGCTATTCCCTGGTAGCTCAAGATGGTTTGAACACCCCATTTGGCGAGTCCTGGATGATGAACCCATGGATCGATATGAATGTGAGACCCAAATAATGAGGTTGGATCGCTTGGTAACGGAAATCCTTTATGAAGATGCTCCTGGCTTGCCAGGCCAAAAGATCCTAAGTCCATTTGAGTCTCATGTGGCTGAGTGGCTAATGCGCCTTGGCAATCTAGATGGACTGACAGCAATCCTTTTGCTGGTGCGATACGCAGAGGCAATTTCTTCACTGGAATTACGCAAGAGTGCGCTTGCCTGTTATCCATCCTTCCAGAAATCAATACCCCTTACCCCTGAGTTAGGGCCCCATTATTGTGAGCTTTTTGAGCTAATTGATGTCAGGTTCAAACATTGGGCCTTTTTATCCAACAGCCAGCGCATGGATATCACTATATTTCGGGAAAACAGGGCTGAGGATCTGCGAAAAAATGGGGTTGTATTGCCGAAGTCGATTATTCAAGAAATGATGGAAAGTATTGACAAGACTGCAGGCGAGAAAGACTAAGCACTTTCACCCCTTTAAATAAGTAGCTTGACTATAACGAGTATTTACTCGTTATAGTAGTATTTTGTCGATTGTTTGATCTATAATTGACCATGGGCAATAAAGATGAGTTGTATTTAACTATCCTGCGAGATGATTACGCCAGGAATGGTGTAATCCCCCCTTTCTCCAGCATTGCCGGGCTCCTTAACTTCAAAGCTACGTCCTCTGTTGCCGCTCTCGTCAAACGCTTAAAAGTGGCTGGATATCTAAGTTCAACGAAAGACAAAAGGCTGGCCCCAACACCAAAGTTCCTGGAGAGGGTGATAGCAGACTCAGTAAGGGCGGGTATACCAGAATCATCCAATGATGTTGAGTATGGGATTGGCAGCATAGATACTTACCTAATAGAAAAACCTTCTCATACAGTACTCCTAAATGTAAGGGGAGACTCCATGGTTGATGCCGGATTGCTCGATGGGGATAAGGTAGTGGTGCTTAAGGGCGCCCCTTCCAAGGTGGGAGATATCGTGGTCGCGATCGTGGATAATCTCTTTACAGTTAAATATTTGGATCAAGACTCGAAGGGCTATCTATTGCGACCCGGGAATCCAATGTATAAGCCAATTAGACCAAGGGAGCGGCTTGAAATATTTGGTTTGGTTACCGGCAGTTTTCGAAAAAATTAAAAAGAAATAAATCATGAGCGAAGAACTAATACAGCGTGGGCTTAATAAAAAAACCCCTACCGCCAAAATTGGAAAATGGGATTTCTATAGTATTGGCGCCACATCAGTCAAGGCCCTAAAAGCTTTTGAAATTATCAGGAATGTTGATTACAAAGGCGTTGAAAATAAAAAAATTGATGCGCTTATTGTTTCAAAAAAAACAGTCATTGCAGTTATTGAGTATAAAAAACCAAGTGAATTTAAGACCAAGCAGCAACAAAATTCAGCAATAAAGCAAGAAATAGATGTTGCAAGAGCAATTGGATCAAAGCTCATTATCGCAACCGATACAAAAAGTACGGTTTGGGTGAACGTAGCAACAGGTAATAGAATAAAAGACGAAGACGGCAATGAATTAAAGGCAGATTTTGACATTAAGGAAGATGCACTTCCTGAGCTAATTGAAAAAATTAATTTTTCAATTAGCAGTACCAATGATCAAATTAAACCTAGGGAATTGGTCAATCCAACGGACTTGGCTCGTAGGATTTGGCAAGATATTTGGGTTGCCAGTGGAGAGTCGCCCACAAACTCTTTGTACACCTTTGTCGAGCTATTCATTTTTAAATATTTAAGTGATTTAGACGTTCTAAAAGGCATCCATAATTTTTATACACTTTATGACAGTTACGAAACCAATACTGAGCTTGAGGTTTTAGATAACTATGCCACAAGCATAAGGCCAAAAATTAAAAAACTATTTCCCGAAAGCGACGAAGATCATACGACCATCATCAATGGCTCTCTTTTCATAAATAAGGATGGAGAACCAGTTAAAGGATTTAGCTCAGTATTTAAGAAGGTATTGGAAAGATTCTATAAATACCCAAAGCTTGAAAATATCGATTACGATTTTAAGAGTCAACTTTTTGAGAGCTTTCTGAAAGAGGGAAGCATTAGCAAAAAGAATTTAGGCCAGTACTTTACCCCCCTTAAGGTTGTGAGGGCGGTTGTGGCGATGGCTAAAGATGAGATTAGGGATGGCGCAAAAATATGTGACCCTGCTTGCGGTGTTGGAAAGTTTCTATTGGAGCCAATCAAAGAAAATCTAAAAGATTTTTATGAAGTAAAAAATAAGAAAATTATTCCAAAGATTGAAATACACGGATTTGATAAAGGCTTTGATAAAGAAGAGCAAAAAACAATAATTTTAGCCAAGGCTAATATGTTGATTTACTTCTCGGATCTAGTGAAAGAAAACCCAGGCCTTACTAGTAATTTCTCCGATCTCTTTAACCAGAGTTTTGTGTTGAAGACTAATTCAATTCTAGGAACATTATCTATTCCCGCCGAGAATGAGTATGATTTGATTCTCACAAATCCGCCTTATGTCTTAAGTGGCAGCAGCAACCTCAAGGAGGAAATAAAAAAGAATGGGGAGCTTGACTCGTACTACAAAATAAGCGCATCAGGCGTCGAGGGATTGTTCATGGAGTGGATAGTCAATGCTCTGAAAAAAGGTGGCAAAGCATTTGTTGTAATCCCCGATGGGATTCTTGATAGAACTGCTGATAAAACCCTGAGAAAGTTCATTCTTGACGAGTGTTTTATTGATGGCTTAATTTCACTTCCCAAAAACACCTTTTTTACAACACCAAAAAAGACCTACATTCTTTGCATTACAAAAAAGACCACCAAAAACCAAATTCAGAAAGACCCTGTATTTTCCTATTTAGTTAGTGAAATTGGTGAGTCAAGAGACATCAATCGATTTGATATTGATCAAAACGATCTAGATGAGGCTGTAACGCTTTATGGATTTTTTAAAGGCAATAAAAAAGGTTTTGAAAAAATCAACTCGGACGATAGGTGCAAAATCATTGACTTTGATTATTTCAAAACAAATGCTGAAAAAGGCTGGGTTATAGATAAAATTTGGTCTAAAGAAGAGTGCATTAATCTTGGCATAATTGAGCGGGAGAAAAGCATTAAATTAAAAGATTTCCCAAATTTGCTGAAGGAAATTTCTAACAATGTAAAAACATTGCAAGCCGAGGCCACTTCAATTACAGCAAAAGATAAGTCATATAAATCAAGATTGGGATCTTTTGTTGAAGTTGAACTTAACAAGATTTTTGACTTCCCCGTGATAAACGGACTAACAGCAAGCTTTATTCAATCTAATGGCGGCGATATTCCCGTTTATGGCGGTAAAAAAGATGAGAACCCCATTGGCTACATAAAAGACAATCAACCCAATGTGAAGTACTTTGATAATTGCCTCGGCTGGAATCGTGAGGGTTCTGTAGGCTTTGTTTTCTGGCATAAACATAAGTTCACAACTAACGACCATCACAGACCCCTGATTGTCAAGGCGGAATTTCAGAAGGTGATTGATTTAAATTACATGAGATTTATTATTCAAGAGGCGCTCTTTAGTCAGGGTTTTAGGTGGAGTAAAACAGCAAGTAAAGACAAGGTTGCACAGATCAAAATAAAAATCCCAGTAGATTTGAAGGGTGGTTATGATCTTAAGGTACAAAAGGAAATTTCTGATAAGCTGCAAAGAATAGAACAAATTAAGCTAATGCTTCATGATGAGCTGGATAAAATCACCGGCATGAATATTGCTGTTGATTAACTGATCTTATTTCTGAAGTGCAATTGCGTCACAAGTATCCAATGGGAAGTTAAAAGGCGTTCATGTGAGTATTTATGCTGATCCCAGCAGTTAGGCTAATAAAAAAATATTTCAAGAGCAAATCGGTTGAATGCTCTAAAGGGGAAATACCTCTTAGCGACAACAGCTACCTCAAAGCAGTTACAGTTATGGTTCGCATGACAATTCAGATCTTTGATTTGGCAGAGTCCATGCATGGGGTTGAGAACTCAGCTATGCTCCATAATGTAGGCCAAACTCCCAAATTAAACTATGAGTGATATTTGCGCCCTTTGCCAAAAAAATTCGGACCTACAAAATAGCCACCTCATTCCAAAGTGGGCATATAGAAGAATTTCTGAATTAATACCAAAAGGCGAAGTCAAGGCGCCAGCCCTTATCTCGGAAGGTAAGGCTATTGCCATAAATAAGCAAACAACAAGGCATTTGCTTTGTGTTGAATGTGAGCAGCGATTTTCTAAATCTGAAGATTATGTAGCGGGGCTTACTGAACTTGAAAAAGGAAAAATTAAGCTATTTAACCAGGTCACTAGATTGGATACCCCAAGAAAGGTGCTTGCAACTCTAAGTCCGGAGATAGATAGCGGTCAGATTGCATACTTTGCGGCAAGCATATTTTGGCGCGGGAAAGTGATGACTGGGGATTGTGAGCTGGGCCCGTATGAGCCTAAGTTTCGGCAGTATCTCTTAGGGTTGGCTGACTTCCCTGACGGGGTTGCTATTTCTCTTGGGTTATTTGAAGAATCCCCCATTGTTGATGCAAGAGGATGGGTTTCGGAGCCTGCATCTGCAAAAACAAGGATGGGTTGGTTACACGGATTTTTATTGAATGGGCTTGCTTTTCGCTGTTGGGTTGGAAAATCCATCCCAAAAGAGTGGCGGCAAATATCGTTGGCCGGCCCAAATCCCATCAAATATGTATCAATAATTAATCCCCGCGAATGCCCTGACTTCTTGGCTGCAGTCGAAGTGGTTGGCAACGCCAAGCCGCTGGGTAAGTTGGCCTTACTTAAATAAATGCTCGGCAAGGATTTGGTCCATTCATTTAATTTGGTTTTTACATCAACTACTGTATGGTAACAATTTGAGACGCCGTCACTCTGACTGCAGTCGCTAAAATGATATTCGTTAATTCCACGGACGCGTAAATGAAAAAATTTGATTCTAGAACCTACAGTATTAGCGATTTTGTCGAGTGGCATAGCGAGAAAAAACTACTACTCAATCCCACTTTTCAGAGACGTGCGGTATGGAGCGATAAAGCTAAAAGCTATCTAATGGATACCATTATTAGAGGAAAGCCGATCCCTAAAATTTTTATTAGGCAGGTTTTAGATGTGCTGACAAAATCATCCACCAGGGATGTCATTGACGGACAGCAACGTTTGCGGACAATACTGTCATTTATGCGGGATGGTTTTCCCATCTCAAAATTACACAATGAGGAATTTGGAGGCATGCTTTTCAGTGAGCTCCCTAACGAAGTGCAGGAGCAAATTTTATCTTTTGAAATTTCAGTTGATCAGTTGGTAAATCTTCCGGACTCAGAGGTATTGGATATATTTGGACGCCTCAATTCTTATGCGGTCATCTTAAACGAACAGGAAAAAATTAATGCTAACCATTTCAGCCTGTTTAAATTGCTTTCGGATGAAATTGGACGTGATTACAATAAGTTTTGGATTGAGAACAGAATCCTTACTGAAAATAAGATTCTCAGAATGGATGAGGTAAATCTTGTGGCGGATATTTTAATAGCCATGCAGGAAGGAATAAAATCCAAGAAGCAAATTAAGAAATATTATGGTCAATATGAGAAAAGCTACCCATTTAACGCTAATGAATACAAGCTTAAATTCAAAACAGTAATAGAGCTTTTGCTTAAAATATTCCCTGAAGGCTTATCAAACACAGAATTCTCACGAGTCCACTTGTTTTATTCGGTTTTTGTAGCCATTGCACATTGCTTGTTTGGGATACCTGGCATGGCGGCTGCAGCCATGGTCGATCTGAGTACAGAATCGGCTATTGAAAAAGCAAGGAATGGCCTTGATAGGGTAAACGTAATACTTGTGGGCGACTCAAATGATCTCAATGAATCTGAAAAGTCATTAAGTGCTGGGGAGGGGCAGTTTTTAGAGGACTGCAGGCGCGCTACTACTGACGAAAAAATTCGCATTAGAAGAAGTGAGTTTTTATTAAATCTAATGGCTCAGTAACTTGCAATGAATTTGGCGGACACCCTTCAAGATTTCAGGGACTGTATTCATCGGTGCAATGAACTGATTGTGGTAGCGCATGGAGATCATGGCTTATTTAAATCAGCACATATAGAACAAGTAACAATTTCGGCATTCTTGAATTTATTCATCGGCTGGGAAAAATTTTTAGAGCAGGCTCTAGTGGGTTATATGCTAGGGCTTCCAACATTGAATGGTAAATTTCCAGTTAAATATGTTTCGCCAATAGATTGGACTGCAGCTCAAAATATTTTAAAAGGCGTAAATACATATTTCAGTTATAGCAATCATGGAAACGTAAAGAAAATTGTGAGGATGTATTTTGAGAATGGCTACCCATTTGAGCCTTGCCTTAGCTCAATCAATCAACAGCTAGAGCACCTGAAGACAATGCGGAATTCTTCAGCCCACATCGATACCACAACTCAAGCCAAACTCGACAATGTCCACAATGCAATCCTTGGTAGACCCACAACAAATACCTCCTTGTATCAGTTACTTTTATCTCCAATCCCCGCAGAACGGGGAGTGAAGGTATACGAAAAGTATAGAGACACTTTGGAGGCCGCAGCATCAGATATCGCAACAGGTTAATCGCCAAAGGAGCCTCTCCGCGTTTTTCAGGCGATGTAACGCATTTATTTAGATGGATTTGTGCATCAGCTACCACATAGCGATGAGGGATAGAATACATCCACGTGATTTTTTCAAAACTATCGTTTTGCCAATAGCTTAAAGATACTGGTGGCAGATTAGTTGGAGTTGATGCCGTCGAATTATTCTTGAGCGCGTATTACCTCTAGTGGATAATGTAAGAAATTAAATGAAATTCTATTAGCCAATTCAATTTGGTGAAACTGGACCCCTATGTATACTTACCTCGATATTATTTTTATGGCAGTTGCCGGATGTCTATTGCTGGGATTCATTATTAAAATTAGGGGTCACGTTGATGGTGGGGTAATGGGAGTGTTGGTGCTTTCTTCAATTAGCCTTGCCTTTTTTGCCCCAGCTATTATTTATACAATAAACCCTATTGCTTCTGAACACGATTTAAAAATTCTTGTTCAAATTTGCCCCAGCGTGGAAGTTGATATTAATTCATTAAATGCGCCCGTTAAAGAACGAGAACTAACTCGACTTTATAACGAGTGCAAACCTAGCTTAAGTTAAGCAGATTAATGGTCCACAGATTATTGTCTGCGGTTATAACCATTTAAAAAATGATTAAATTTTCACTGCTCAATTTAAAAATTGAGATGTCAAGACATCGATTAAGAGCCACTTTAATTATCGCTTGGGCATTTACCATTGCGTTAGCAATGTTTCTTGTTTACCTCGGAATTGATTCCTATATGAAGGCCAAAGATAGGCTTACAGACCAGGTATCTACGTATGCTCATTTAATTGCTGAGCATGACAGCTTCGGCTTTTTGTTGGCAGACTTTATTTTAAAAGACGCCATCGAAGATATGAGTTGGGATGATTTCAATGGTCCGATTTATCCTTCTGCTCACAAAGATAAAGTGCGTCAAAAATTATTAAACCATCAAGGCAGAGTTCCTAGCATTGCTTCATTTACGGCGATAGGAGTTGATGGAATTCGCCGTGTTGGTATTGTCAATAAAGAT
>CAIYZI010000369.1 GCA_903930665.1 uncultured beta proteobacterium | reverse complement strand
TGCTAGGTTACCCCTAACACGCCATCAAATCAAGCCCAATTAAAGCCAGTTTTATATAAGTTACTGATTTATATAAAAAATAATATATGTTAGTTGTTGCTAACATATATTATTGAAGGGTTTTTAAGAAACGCCCCTCGCATTGCTTGCAGCCTCTACAACAGCCAAAGTTGTCACATTAACAATCCGACGCACTGTCGCAGCTGGAGTCAAAATATGAATCGGCTTAGCAACCCCTAAAAGGAGTGGCCCAATAGCAATACCATTGCCTGCTGCTGTTTTTAATAGGTTGTAACTAATGTTTGCCGCATCAATATTTGGCAATACCAAGAGGTTGGCATCTCCTTTTAATGGCGAAGAAGATACAGCGCCAGCACGAATAGTTTCGTCTAATGCGCTATCTCCATGCATTTCACCATCAATCTCCAAAGTTGGATCAGCCTTCTGAATTAAAGCCAAAACTTGACGCATTTTGACTGCGGAAGGGGCATTGCTTGAACCAAAATTCGAGTGGGACAGAAGTGCAACTTTGGGTGCCAATCCTAATTTACGCATCTCTCTTGCAGCCATTAAAGTTAATTCGGCCAATTGCTCAGCGGTCGGGTCCAAATTAATGTGGGTATCGACTAAAAAGACTTGGCGACCTGGCAAAATTAAACCAGACATTGCGCCATAAACATTTGCGCCCGGCTCATGACCAATCACTTCATCGATATATTTCAAGTGCGTCGCAATATTACCGATGGTTCCTGAAATCATGCCATCAGCCATGCCTTTTTTAATCAGCAGACTACCAATCAAGCTATTACGGCGGCGAGTCTCTAATTTCGCATAAGCCTCTGATACGCCCTTGCGCTCAGTTAGGCTCAAATAGGTTTGCCAAAAATCGCGAAAACGCGAGTCACTCTCTGGATTGACGATCTCAAAGTCATCACCAGATTTCATGCGCAAACCAAACTTCTCGATACGGTGCTCAATAACTGAAGGGCGACCAATCAAAAGTGGGGTTGCTAGGTGCTCATCAATAATGATTTGGACAGCCCGCAATACGCGCTCATCTTCTCCTTCAGAGAACACAATCCGTTTTTGATTGGCTGGTACGCGCTTAGCAATACTAAACAACGGCTTCATCAAAGTACCAGAGTGGTACACAAATTGTTGAAGTTGATTGCGGTATGCATCAAAGTCTTTAATAGGGCGAGAAGCTACGCCATCATCCATAGCCGCTTTAGCAACTGCAGGAGCAATCACCGTAATCAAACGTGGGTCAAAAGGTTTTGGAATCAAATACTCAGGGCCAAATGAGAGATTCTCAATCCCATATACAGAGGTCACTACCTCACTTTGCTCAGCTTGAGCCAGTTCAGTTACTGCCCTCACAGCTGCAATTTCCATGCCACGGGTAATAGTGGTTGCACCAACATCCAAGGCGCCACGGAAAATGAATGGGAAACATAGGACGTTATTTACCTGGTTTGGATAATCCGTTCTACCCGTTGCTATCACCGCATCTGGCCGAACCTCTTTAACTTCTTCCGGAAGAATTTCTGGCGTTGGATTAGCCAATGCATAAACTAACGGATTAGGAGCCATCTTTTTAACCATAGATTGCTTTAAAACACCGCCAGCAGAAAGGCCCAAGAAGATATCGGCACCTTCAATTGCCTCATCCAATGTTCTTAAGTCGGTTTCTTGGCAGAATGGTTCTTTTTCAGGATCCATTAATTCTTTACGACCCTTATAAGCAACCCCGGCAAGATCCGTTACCCAGATATTTTTACGGGGAATCCCAAGGTCCACCAAAAGATCTAGACAGGCCAAGGCAGCAGCACCAGCACCAGATGTCACCAACTTCACCTGATCCACTTCTTTTCCAACTACTTTTAAACCATTCAAAATAGCGGCAGCCACAACAATGGCCGTACCGTGTTGATCATCATGAAAGACGGGAATCTTCATACGAGCTTGTAATTTGCGCTCAACTACGAAGCAATCTGGGGCCTTAATATCCTCTAAATTAATACCCCCAAAGGTTGGCTCCAGAGCAGCAATAATTTCAATTAACTTTTCTGGATCATTCTCATTTACTTCAATATCAAATACGTCGATACCAGCAAACTTTTTAAAGAGGACCGCTTTGCCCTCCATCACCGGCTTACTTGCCAAAGGTCCAATATTTCCCAATCCAAGTACCGCGGTGCCATTGGTAATGACGCCCACTAAATTTCCACGGGCTGTGAAGCGAAATGCATTTGCAGGATCTTTAACGATCTCCTCACAAGCAGCGGCAACACCTGGCGTATAAGCAAGTGCTAAATCTCGCTGGTTGGTTAACTGCTTGGTGGCGGCAATTTCGATTTTTCCAGGCACTGGAAATTCGTGGTAATCAAGAGCAGCTTTTCTCAAATCTGCAATTTGTTGTTCTTTGTTGTCGCTAGCTTTACTCATTAGTTGACTCATCACTAAGACTTATTGAAGCTTCTAATTCTATTCCTCTCTGCCAAGTATTTCTTAAGAGTCATAAAATGAGGAATGTTTTCTCAATCTCCCCCACTTGGCGAATTCGATCTTATCCAGCATTTTTTTAAAGTCCAATCCGATGCCATGCTTTCTGAGGAGAATGCAGCAGTCTCTTTGGGAATTGGGGATGACTGCGCACTTTTACAAACTCTTCCCAATGAAGAAATCGCTATCACTAGCGATA
>CAIYZI010000368.1 GCA_903930665.1 uncultured beta proteobacterium | reverse complement strand
GACCGATGGAGGCTGGCAAGGTACGCTTAGCGAACCCCGTCACCAAAACCATTGAGATCGTCAAAATGGATTTGATCGACGCCATGGTGATGGCTGGTGATAGCAAAGTAAGCGACGAGGATTTAGCCGAAGTAGAACGCTCTGCTTGCCCAACCTGTGGCTCTTGCTCTGGCATGTTTACGGCCAATTCTATGAATTGCTTAACCGAAGCTTTGGGACTCTCTTTGCCTGGTAACGGCACCGTGCTGGCGACCCACGCCGACCGTGAGAAATTATTTAAAAAGGCTGGTCATGTCATTGTTGATTTGTGCAAGCGTTACTACGAACAAGATGATGCCGCAGTCTTACCTCGTTCGATTGGTGTGAAAGCTTTTGAAAACGCGATCGCTTTAGACATCGCGATGGGCGGCTCTACCAATACCATTTTGCATATTTTGGCAATTGCTCAAGAAGCGCAAATCCAATTTACGCTAGATGATATTGATCGCATCTCTAAGATTGTTCCGCAGCTATGCAAAGTCGCTCCGAATACCAATAAATATCACATTGAAGATGTGCACCGCGCAGGCGGCATTATGGCCATCTTGGGTGAGCTCGATCGCGCAGGCCTTCTGCATACCGACGTCCCAACAATTTTAGGTAAAACCTTGAAGTCGGTTCTGGATGAATGGGATATCGCCCGCAATCCAAGTGATGCAGTCAAAACTTTCTACATGGCTGGCCCTGCAGGTATTCCGACACAAGTTGCCTTTAGTCAGAACACACGTTGGCCTAGTTTAGATATTGATCGCGCTGAAGGCTGTATCCATTCTATTGATCATGCTTTTAGCAAAGAAGGTGGCCTTGCAGTGTTACGCGGCAATATTGCACTAGATGGCTGCGTTGTTAAAACTGCAGGCGTGGATGACAGTTTGTTAGTGTTTGAAGGTCCAGCCCACGTAGTTGAATCTCAAGATGAAGCTGTTGAACATATCCTCAATGACAAGGTCAAAGCTGGCGATATTGTTGTTGTTCGCTATGAAGGCCCTAAGGGTGGTCCTGGTATGCAAGAAATGCTCTACCCGACCAGCTACATCAAATCCAAAGGCTTGGGCAAAGCATGTGCCCTACTGACTGATGGCCGTTTCTCAGGTGGCACCTCAGGCTTATCTCTGGGGCATTGCTCTCCAGAGGCAGCAGCTGGTGGTGCAATTGGCTTAGTCCGAAATGGAGATCGTATTCGTATTGATATTCCAAATCGCAGCATCAATGTATTGGTGAGTGATGATGAGCTAGCTACACGTCGCATTGAGCAAGATAAGCTTGGCTGGAAACCTACATTGCCACGCCCACGCAAAGTGTCTGCTGCTCTAAAGGCTTACGCCATGCTGGCTACCTCAGCAGATAAAGGTGCAGTTCGCGATTTATCTCTTCTTGGCTAATTTTTTAAAAACTTAGCCAAGAAACATCGCTTTAAGCACTTGGGGATTTAGGGTGGTGACAAAATGATCAACGGAAAAGTGATCAATATAGTGCCACCCCCTACGCCACCCCCTACAATAGGCCTATGTTGATACAAATCGCCAATCTCCTTCTTCAGG
>CAIYZI010000367.1 GCA_903930665.1 uncultured beta proteobacterium | reverse complement strand
TTTCATTAAATGCTTATGAACAATATCGAGTAACTCTCCCGATCCTTGGGATTTCAATAAATCACATAAGCGATCAAGGCCAATATCGGTTTTATCAATGACAGCATGCGCGTGCATCCAGCGATCCGCCAATAAATGCACATAGGCGGGATGTTTTTCAATCACTAAGCCCCATGCATCAATAGCCTGGGTTGGACGCTCCATCGCAACCAAATAGTCCCCTTGCAATATCAACGCTCTTGCATGATTTGGCACAGCCAGTAATGCATTTTGAATAGACTGTTCTGCATCGGCCAAGTCTTTACGGCGCAAGGCCTCATGAGTCAATTCACAATAAAACTGGGCGATCTCAGTACTGTGTGATTTCTCCTGCAACACCTCTAATTCTCTAGCAGCAATGATGGCTTTTTTCCAATCACGCTCTACTTGATACATCTCCAGCAAACTCTCTTTAGCCGGAGAGGCAAACTTACCCTCACCTACCCGATTCAAAGATGCTTCTGCACGATCTAGCAATCCTGCACGGAGAAAATCACGACCCAATTCATAAGCAGCATGATCTCGATCACGTGGCTTTAAATCATCTCGCCCAGCCAAATGTTGATGAACCCGAATCGCACGTTCAGTTTCACCACGGCGGCGGAATAAATTCCCTAATGCAAAATGTAATTCAATGGTTTCAGGATCTAGCTGAGCAATTTTTACCAAAGCTTCAATTGCTTGGTCAGGTTGCTCATTTAATAAAAGACTTAGGCCTTTAAAAGTAGATCTTTGTTGCTGTAAGCGTTCACGCTCATCCATCCGATTTTCAAGACGTAAATCCCAGCGTGATGCCAACCAACCTAGACCAAATAAGATGGGGAGTAAAAGCAGCCAAGAGGTTGCAATCTGGATCATGATGTACAGAACTTAAATAAAAAAATGGTCCGCTTGGACCACTGTATAGGTGATGCGGGACTAAGCACCGGAACCCTCTTTAGGGCTCGCTTGCTTTAAGGGCTTATAGTCAACACGCTCACGCAGCTCTTTGCCAGGCTTAAAGTGAGGAACCCGTTTTTCTGGGATCAATACTTTCTCACCAGACTTTGGATTACGCCCAGTGCGTGCTGGACGATGATGCAAAACAAAACTACCAACACCGCGTAACTCAATTCGCTTGCCTTCAGCTAAAGCGTGAGTCATGGTGTCTAGCAATGTTTTCACAGCTAGCTCTACGTCTCTAGGTAAAAGCTGGGGAAATTGTTCCGCCAAGCTCTCCACGAGTTCGGAGCGAGTGATTGCTTGTTGCTCTTGATCTGACATGGTCTATCAATAAAAACCGCCGCCTCCCACATGGAAAGCGGCGATATTGATTTAGCCTTGATTGTCCAACTTCGCTTTCAACAAAGCACCCAAGTTGGTTGTGCCGGACTGCGCATCACCTTGGAGTTTGCTCATAGCATCTTGTTGGTCAGAGCTGTCTTTAGCTTTGATCGAAAGATTGATGTTACGTGACTTACGATCGATATTAATAATCATCGCAGTAACGGTATCGCCTTCTTTCAATACATTGCGTGCATCTTCAA
>CAIYZI010000366.1 GCA_903930665.1 uncultured beta proteobacterium | reverse complement strand
GTTAAATTGCCTTTCTACCCCTCCTCCCAAAAAACACGGTGATTTGACTCAAGAAATCTTGTTTTTATATGATCAATTTTCAAATAGAAAAAAACTTGCTGAATCTTGTTTTATGTTTGGCGGCGCACATTTTGAATTCTTTCAAAATGATGCCACCGCGAGAATATTTATTGCTAGGGATGAGCGGCTTAATTTATCGGCAATTGCATTGGGATTTTTGAGCGGAACTAATTTACATATTGCCCATATTATTATTGGCGATGATGGATTGAAAAATGATGCTGGATATGCGCTAATGAATTCAGTCATCTCATTTGCTACTGAAAATGACTTCCGTGTCTATTTTGGCGGATTACCATCGCAAAATCAAGGTGGCCTTTATCTGTTTAAAAAGAGGTGGTCTAATCTTCTCGTGGAATCGCGTTTTTTAAAGGTGGTCATTCAACCTGAAAAGTATCGGGAATTAGTTTATGGCAAGAGCGCTAGTAGCTATTTTCCTTTATATAGAAATTAAGTATGAACATCGCCGCCGATTCGTTTGTTAATCAAGCATTCCAAGGTAATGCTGTTTACCGTAAACTTTCTACTAGGCTATATGAGCAAGGATAGCGCTCGATTTAGAGATTGCTTTGTCACGGTACAAGATTGCGAAAAGCCCCCGCAAATTAGCATCTTGATGCCGATCTACAATTGTGAACGCTTTATTAGAGAGGCATTGTTATCGGTGCTGGCTCAGCAAAATGCTACTGTTGAAATAATTATTTCTGATGATGCCTCAGTGGATCAGAGCTTTATTATAGCGTTAGAGACCGTAGAGCTGTGGCTAAAAACGCATCGCAAAACGCATCGAATTATATTAAGGCGGGGTACACAGCGGTTAAGGCGAGACCATCTTCATCTGTTGGTTGATCACGCTAGTTGCGATATTGTGTGCCAAGCTCATGGCGATGATGTATCCCATCAGTTGCGCGCGGCCTACCTTTTGCAATGTTTTTCAATTCTCGATCTCAAACCCACCATGGTCTTTGTTAAGCCTAGCCTCATTGGAGAAGATGGCCGTCTTCTTCAAGGAGTCGGAGAGCTACCCGAGCATATGGAGCTTTTCCCTGTTAGTTTGGAGATGATTTTTCGTGAGAATAATGCTCTTATTGGCGCGACTATGGCATGGAAAAAAAGTGCACTAAGTTATTTTTCTCAATTGAGTAGCAAATCAGTAGCCTTTGGTCACGATCGCGTGATGACCTTTCGAGCCTATCTGCTTGGAGGATGTTTTGTAATAAATGCGCCCTTAATACGAAGGCGTATGCATCAAAGTAATTGGTCTAAGCATACTTTTTTTGACCCGAAGGAGGTGCCGGCCAATTTTGGAGGTTCATTAGTGCGACTCTCCTTTTTTACTGCCATGAAAGAAGATTTAGAAAAATCTGTTAAAAATGGCTTGATTGATGGTGAAAGACTTGAGTTGCTTAGTGAGTCATTGGAGAACTGTCTCAATCTCTCGGCCAAGGAATTGCTTAATTCCTCGTCCACGTTAACTAAAGCCGGCTACACAGTCCATTGGGTTAAAGATAATTGAAATGAGTTTTTTTAGGTTGTATTCTTTACCAAACTAGCCGTATTGGATTTCGTAGCCCAAGTTATTTTTTAAGTAAGCTAGCAACTCTTTTTCTCTAAACTGTTTAATCACTTCGTTTTCTGGAATGGGCACGCGAATAGTGTCATGACTGATGAGTTGTCTGGTTTTACCGTGGATGCCTACTAGGTTTTCAAATAAAAGATCGTTATGAAATTGATGACCAGCATATTCTAGTGCGAAAGATCTCGCTATACTGGTAGGGGCGAATTTGATGCCATTGCGCTCAAGCGCCGGCCTAAAGATGCCTGATAGTTGAACATCTTCACCTTGCAAAATTGGTTCTTCGGTAAAGTAATATAAAGCACCCAGTGTGCTTGGTGCTTTTAGTAATTTCCTGCTTCTTAAGCTAAATCCACCGTTTTGAATCGGTATCGCACTTGGATCATTCACCCATTGATACTTAATTGATAGTTTAGTACCAATACATGCGGCATGGCACGGCGCCCCGATGTAGTCATAGTCAAAAAAACTGGCCGACCAATTTGCGCCACTAATAACCCAGCCGTCTTCTTGGACAATTAAGCAAAATTCAGAGTCAATGAAATGGTGCAGTGAAAACATGACAAATAGACTGTATTGTCGATAGTCCATCGGTAGCACTTTGACCCATTGAATGGAGGATGGCAGCATCTTGGGCTTGCTTAATGAGATTAGTAGTCCATGACTTCCTGGAAGCTCCTCTAAACTTTTCATTAAAGCGGGGATCGCCTTTGAGCCATCATTGTGGCCATGAATGGCTACAATAGTTATTGGGTCAAAATCGATCTTCGTATTTGCCATAGATCCTTTGTTCTACTTGCTTTTTATTCAATCTCGATTATTTCTGAAAATTAGGGATTGCTGGGAAATGGGAGGCTAGGTGCGTCCTTTAAGGACAAGCTATTTCTTCAGCAAAAAGTTTGGAATCCAGCCTGGCAGTGGGCTTGCATTATTACCCCCTTCATTTTCTCTCTCTATTCGGTAT
>CAIYZI010000365.1 GCA_903930665.1 uncultured beta proteobacterium | reverse complement strand
GGAGTTTCTAAATTCACTTCAGTTACTATTTCGTAAGTCATCCACTCTGGGGATGATTGCGCAAATACTGAGGCAATCGGATTGAGGATTGGAAGTGCAATAGCACCTGCAAGGGTTTTGATTATTGAGCGACGTGTAATGGTCATATTTTCAGCTCTCTACGAAATTGGGGGATTGAAGGACAGTGATAGTAATTTTAAGCAATGGAACTTATCTGCTAAAGCTTTTCTTAGGAGGGCTTGAGCGACGCGTAGTTGGTCTTCCGCCAGAGGGTTTTGCTGCGCCTCCTGCGCCGCCAGTGCTTGGTCTAGGTTTTCTGGATTGCTGTTGATGTTGTTGGCTACGCAGTTGAATGGGTTGGGCGACTGCATTTGGGTCTGGCTCAAATCCAGCAATCACTTCCTGGGGAAGTTTTTGCTTAATGAGCTTCTCAATATCCCTCAGCATTTGGTGTTCATCTACACAAACCAAAGATACAGCGACTCCATTTGAGCCTGCTCTACCTGTCCGCCCAATGCGATGCACGTAATCCTCGGACACATTGGGTAAGTCATAGTTCACTACATGGGGGAGTTGGTCAATATCAATTCCACGGGCGGCAATATCAGTGGCTACTAAAACCGTAATCTTGCCATCTTTGAATTCAGCCAACGCCTTAGTGCGGGCGCTTTGGCTTTTATTGCCATGAATAGCCATGCTGGTAATGCCATCTTTTTCTAATTGAGTAACCAATTTATTTGCACCATGCTTGGTGCGTGTAAAGACAAGAACTTGTTTCCATGCATTACTGGTAATGAGATGGGCTAATAAAGGATGCTTCTGGGTTCTATCTACTGGGTGAATTAATTGGGCGATCGCCTCATTAGCGCTGTTGCTGCGCGCAACCTCGATCAATGCTGGTGAATTTAACAATCCATCTGCAAGTGCTTTAATTTCAGTTGAAAACGTAGCGGAGAAGAGGAGATTTTGGCGTTGCTTTGGAAGTGCTGCCAAAATCTTTTTGATATCGCGTAAAAACCCCATATCCAGCATGCGATCTGCTTCATCGAGTACTAAGATTTCGATATGTTCCAGCGATACGCATTTTTGTGACATTAAATCCAATAGACGCCCTGGGGTTGCAACCAAAATATCCAAGCCTGCTTGAATTGCTTTGATTTGCGGATTGGCTCCAACACCACCAAAAATGACCGCAGATTTCAAACCGGTGTATTTGCCATAGGTCAGGACAGATTCCTGTACCTGGGCAGCTAATTCACGTGTAGGGGTCAGAATAAGAACACGCAGCTGTCGCTTCCCAGCCACCGCTTTAGGGCCACTTGTAAGGCGTTGCAGAATGGGAAGGGTAAAGCCAGCAGTCTTCCCGGTGCCTGTTTGGGCAGCAGCTAAGAGGTCACCCCCTTTTAAAACTGCGGGAATCGACTTTTCTTGAATGGGGGTGGGGTTGGTATACCCCTCTTCAGCAATTGCGCGGAGGATAGGTTCTGATAAACCAAGATCTGTAAATAACATATGAGCCAATAAGAAATTGACCCGTATTCAATTAAACGACTATCCCGGCCAATGGGGTGAGCTGCCACACAAGCGTGTTTGCAGTAAGGATATATTTTAGTTCATAAATCTAGGCGTTGAGAGGGAAATAGCCAATCAGGTAGTCCTCTTGGTTTTAGGTTCTGAAAATCTACGCAAACAATATGAATAAGTGCACTAGCGATAAGCTCCGGATCGGCGGGGTTTTCAGATGAATGGATGCGTTTAGCGGTCTGCTTAATGGCCACCTGGGTGCGACCTCGATTTTCAATGACTTGCTCAATTAGTAGCAGATCATCAAGGCGACCAGGTTTGTGAAAGTTCATTGTGAGTTCACGGATAGGCAGCACGATCGAAAATTCTTCTACTAGTTTTAAGGGATTTAGGCCGTTTTTATGCAACCACTCTGTGCGACTGCGTTCAAAGATTTCTAGATAGCGTGCATGGTGCACAAATCCTGCTGCATCTGTATCAGAGTAACAAACACGAAATAAAAAAGGAGTGGAGGGTGTCATTGGTGCTTAATCTGTCGCAGAGATAAGAAGAATCATATTACGATGCGCTATGCCTGCTTCGTCATAAATTGGTCCATTCGCAATAAAACCCTGTTTTTCATAAAAGGGAATGGCGGTTAATTGGGAGTGCAAAATGAATTTGAAAGCCCCCAGGGATTTGCCGTATTCGATTAAAGTTGTTAAAACTTTGTTGCCAATGCCCTGTTTCCGAAATTGGGCCAATACTGCCATTCTCCCAATCTGGGCTGATCCATCTTGGAGGTTGACGAGTCTTCCTGTTGCAATGCAACATCCATCT
>CAIYZI010000364.1 GCA_903930665.1 uncultured beta proteobacterium | reverse complement strand
TATGGCATTGCCATAATGGCAACCCAATCGAAATTAGCAATGGCGTTAGGAATTGATTGCGCATACCAGTCTTCAGAATTTGGGTTTAATGCGATTTGAGCGTAATAGTTTCTAGCCATCCTCAATGGTTTGCGGAAGGTTTCGGTAGCAACCTTCATTTCCAAGGCAAATTGAGTGAGCTCCTTCGTTTTATTCTCAGTCCACTGTTTCTGGAGGTCTGGATCTGCAACAATTTGATCAATATTTGGAGGTAAACCCCACTCATTTGCATAAAACTGGAGGGCCACTGAACTGGCATCCTCCTTATCAGATAAGGTTGCGTCATCATGAATGACGATGCCATAAAAGTAGGCATATTTGCCAAGATCCTCATAGATTTCACGAATAAATTTTCGCGAACGCAGTGAAAAAGGGCTTAAACGAAAGTAACCGATACCCTTCCCGCCATCGGTAGCAGTAACCACATCCAAGTCTTGCAATTTTTCTGGTCCGGGATCAAAGGCAAGCAAAGGCATCCAGGCATATACACGTATGCCAAGTCGCGTCTTAATTTGCCAGCTAACACGTCCAAAAAGATCGGCTTTCATTGGCATATGGCGACTGGGGAAATATAGACTCTTAGCCACTCCATTGCCATCTTCATCCGCAAATGCTTGTAGATAGACAGTATTTACGCCAGAGCTTTTAATTCGCTCTAGAAGCAAATCCAAATTATGCTCTTGCTGTTTCGGGTCTGGATCATAAACATAATCCAAATCTACATGCATAACTCTCTGTATGCCAACTTCATTATTTCGCAATAATTCCGCAAATGGGCCAATCGGAGGATCTTGAACAAGATAAAGGCGGTTAACACTATCGATTGCTTGATCGTCCATGTTTTCACCGTCATCCAAGGTCAATGCAATCTCCATCCCCAAACCTTTTGCTGCATTCTGGGCAATTGAGTTGTATCTGCCATACGGCCATACAATTACTCTAGGCGTTTTGCCCAAATGGGCCCTGATCCACTCGCTATTTTTCTTTAAATCAAGAAATATCCGATTTTTATAATGCTGCTCCGTTTCATAGGTTTTTGATTCTTGATTGAACTTTAAAGTCGTCAAAGCGGGCATTTGATTACCTTCGGCATTACCAGTAATGCCGTGATGCAAGTCATATGTATGTGAGGCAATTTCTATCAAGGGGCTACGAGCTATCTCACTGAGCTCTCGCAGCGATAAAAATTGTGAGCGCGGTAACTTTTCGTCGCCATAAAGTACCACCCCATTTTGAGGAACATCTAGCCAGGAACCAACAATTGCGAGAGTAGCTGGATAGTTAAATGCCTTGAGCAATGGAAATGCATATGTATAAAAACTCTGATATCCATCGTCAAAAGTTAACAGAACTGTTTTTTCCGGGAGAGGCTTTCCCTTTTTTTTGGCATTGATCACATCTTGAGTAGAAACAACATGGTATCCATTTTCTTTAAGCCACGACAAATAATTTATTAAATGATCTGACGTTACTTCATCAATTTCATGAATATCAGCGGCCGATGGAACAATGTTATGAAAACATAAGACTTGGAATTCATTCCCTGCCCAAGCACTTAAATGCAGGCAAGCTAAAAGGCCCATAATCCATTTAGAGACTCGCATTAAAAGTGCACCTCAAAATTAAGATAACCAGTTATGTAACTGGACCTTTCACCATTAAAAGGAAAACTAGTTCTGCCGATACCCCAACTTAGGGTTTTGCGCTCACCAATATTAAAGTCCTGTCCGTAGCCATAACTATTCATAGGCAAAGTGATGTAGCTCGCTTGAGTAACTTGGCCATAGGACACATAAAATCGATGCCAAAAATCATATGTTTTTGTCTCAAGGTCACGCCATTGCAGAACCTTCAAACTCAAAGCCCCCGAATACTCAGTTTGGCTAGCAGGGGCAAAATAAGCGACATTTGGATTGGTATTTTCTTGGTAACCGACCCAGCCTGACACATCAAGCTTATAGTTATATTCCGTTAACAATCTTTGCGTGATAGAACCATAGGCTTCTTGTTTATAGTTATCCGCAAAAGTCCAATAACGATAACCTATATAAGACTCTGTAGTTTCACCATTCTTCCACTTCAGGCTGGTCCCGGCTACATTTCCAGCAAAGTTGGCATACAGCGCGCCAGGCAATAGATAAAAGGCATTTTTTTCATACGAAGTGCTAACGGACCAATGGTCATCTAAAACCTGGGCACCCTCCACCCGGGCATATCCCATGTCGCCCACCTCGACTTCACCGCTTCGATTAATGCCGGTATATTGAACGCCGCCACCCACACCCTGAACATTGGCCTGAATGGCTGGTCCACTATATAAACCCCGATATCTGGCAAAACCGCGGAACGCATCATCTATCGGAACTGAATAGCCCCTGAGATCTCCAGTCCATGTACTGTTGGACCCTGCGGAAGCCGTACCATTACCCAATCCAAAATTGCCTGTAATGTAGGGGCCCTCAAATTGATTAAGATGTCTGACTGCTTTTTGAACATCATCTAAATCTGAATAGTCCGATTTCACTTGATTGACTGTTTGCTTAAAATATTCAATATTGCCCTGACTCATTCTGGCATTTGCTAAGCCCAATTTGGAATTTATGTCAGCTGGATCTTGGCTGAGAGCGATAGCGAAATACTCCTCTGACTGCATATAATTTCCTTGCCACTGACTAATGGTGCCCGCAGCTTTCAGAGCATCATTATTTGCAGGAATATCCTCTAAAAGCCGTGTGATCATCTCAAAAGCTTGAGCATTTCGATCCTGATAAGCCTGTATTAGAGCTTGACCGATTAATATCTGGGTGTAATTGGAGGCGGAGAAGTTTTTTTCGCTAGAATGACTTTTAGCCTCATTCAAGCGCTCATTTAAGATTAACTGGGCCTCAGAAAATTGATCCAATTCGATTAAATTGAAATAGTAATTTACAAGAATTTCAGGGCTATTCGGATGACGCTGGTACAAGCCCTGCAAGATCTCACCCGCCCGGGCATATTGGTGATCACCCCCCAACTCAATGGCTGCTGACAACTTAACATAATCAGGAATATCAAGTCCCCGTGCCAATAAATCCTCATATAGAGCTATACCCCGCTTCCAATCCCCTCGTCTTTCATAAGCAACAATCAAGTCATATTCAATTGACCTCATTTTTTCAGCGGGGGCATTAATAGACTTTGCATACTCCTGTGCAGCCTGCAAAGCTAAGATACTTTTATCAGCATACTCAAAACGATGCGGCGGATTTGACGGATCAGCATCGCTCCAACGCACATCAATAGCACCCACATTGCTCATTGCCCTTAATTTCAGGCCAGGAGGAATATCAGGGCCCTCTTGATCAATTCGCTTTAATGCCAGGTGGGGAATCCCCATATCGAGCAAAAGCCCAATGATTTCATCTTGTAGCGGACGGTCTCGTGGCAATAATGTTGCTAGATCCTCATAGATCAAAAGTGCTTGAAACTCCCCTCCATATGTGCGTAGCACCTGTGCTCGCACTCTCCAAACATCAAGCTCCTTTGGGTAATCAGCTAAACAGAGCTCACTCCAATATAAGGCTGCATTTTTATTCTTAGTCTCCAAAGCCAAATGAATCATCTGCAATTCAACTTCTTTGCCCCTTTTAGTTGATTTAAGTGGATCGAGAGCATAGGCTCTTTGAAGGCTGTCTTTTTCATCAGAACACCCGAGTACCGCTTCTTTGACGTAAGTGGGGGCCGCATCCAAATAAAGAAGGTTGGCATATTGAAATACCTCTTTACACAGTCCAGCGTTGCTATTAACAGCAATGTAATCTGATCTATATCTATCTATAGTTGGATTAGAAATCATCAAAGACTTCAAGATGGATGTGGATTCTGCGTAGTGGCCAATCTTATTAAATTGAAGTGCCCGTTGGTATGAAAGCTCGCTAGGATCGTTATTTGTCATGGCATCTAATGCCAGCGCACAAAATGGATAAGAAAATAAAAGTAAGCAACACCACAATACGGCAGATTTTAAAGGTTGGCTTGACATCTTATTGTTAGTTTACTTTCAACTATCTACTGGCCTAAATTTACAAAACCAAAACCAAAATACCCTTCACAATGTCACCAAATCAGCCCTAAGAATAGCAACGCAGAAATACCTCAGAGCTGTGCGCAGTAGAGCCAAGAAAAATGAGGTTGACCATAACAATCAAAATGCAACTGGCGCCAATTTTTCAAATAACTCATCTGCATGCTTATCAAAATCTTGATCAACCATTACTCACCTCCCTTTTACAGGTTATGCCCAAGAAAAGGGAGTGTCAACAATAAGCTTAGGGCATTGAAATTTAAGGGTAGGGAGAGGTTGCTTTTGGCCGAAAGCAGCCAAGGAAAACAAAACCCCCACCTCGCCGAGCAACGGATGATTTATCTGTAGCTTTAATCAGTGATTTTGAAACGGCCGCTTCCGGCCCATAGCAGACTACCAGAGTTGACTGATTTTATAAGGGCTTCATCTTTTTTGAAACATTCCCCGCTAAAGACGGATTAGTAACATCAAGTTCTAAAACAGGAGAACCTTTGTCGAAACGCACACTCTTAAAGTCGAGCCAAATTAGGTTAGGTGCAGAACTTGATTGAAAGTAATAAACCCCATTTTTGGAATCTGCCATAGTCGCCCAAAGGGTCGGCCAGATATCGGTAGAACCACTACCAGCAGAATCTCCCGCTCCCCGAGGCACAAAAACGGTATGAGCTACACCAAATAGGTTGGCTAATGCCTGCTCATTTGTTTTAGGTTCTGGCAAAGTCTTTAAGAAAGCAGTAGCTCTTACGAAACGGGCGGATGGATCCGTATCTCCGGGTAAATATTGCTTGCCTCCAAAGCCACTGTACTTCTTGAGGTTCTCTAATTGAATGGATAAAGGCGGCTCATTTGTCATCACAACAGTACTAGGGCCACGAGTAATGACCGCTTTTCCTTTTATGAACTCAATTACAGCCGAATCGCCATTCTTGTCAGCAATAGATAAGTGGACAGGCCACTCTCTATCAGACGCTTTCGCCGAAATTACCTGAATTTGTTTAAAACCTTCCAGCGCCTCAGAAACAGTGGAAAAATTGTCGAGCATAAACTGTGCCAGTTGAATATTTGCTACCCCAGGGCGTTGATCCCGAACCTCATACTCAGAGCCATCTAAATAGAGCAGGTTTGCAGTGAAACCTTTTTCATTCATACCATCCGAATTTGCGGCGCCTAAAGAGCGAATTGCGACGCTGCCATATTTAGACACCCAAGAAAGACCACCTGCAAAATTTGATTTCATTGTGATGCCCCTGGGATAGATCATCATCTTGGCATGATCGTCCATATAAAGATCCATTGTTCTAGCAATAATCGTTCCTTGAGAGCTGACATAGGCAATCCGACTACACGCTTGTGCCGGCTCCAAGAACAGTAAGCCGCTAATAATGAAGGCAACGCATATTTTTTTAAGAAGCAGATTCATTGATAAATGCCTATCTTTCACTAAGAGGTGGGAAATACCACTTACCATTTCTAATGGGCATATAAGCGCCATCGTCTACGCCCACTTCGTTGGCGATGATTTCATTTAGCCTTTGGTTTAAAGCAAAGATCAAATCACCATTTTTTTTCATATCCACAGCAAGATTATGAATTTCTTCCGGGTCATTTTTTAAGTCATAAACCTCTAAATCATTATTTGCAAGCAATGACTCCATCGTCTGGGGTGTATTGAAATTGTTAGGGGCAAAATATCGACCAAAACGATATTGCCCATCGTAAATACTTCTAATTGAGGTTCGATTATAAAAATTAGGGGGATATTTTGAAAGCATGGCCATCTGCTGTGCGGGAGCAAGAGCACGATATTTCTGATTTTCGATTGTGAGTGCAGCCCACTTTTTATCCTGATAAGACAACATGTCGTAATTAAATAAAGCAGTTGGCCTTACAGCATCGACTTTTGCTTGACCTGGATTTTTTAAAAGCATTGAAAAATCTTTGCCTTTTAATCCTTCGCAAGCCTTCCGGCGTAAGTTAGCATCCTTTCCGGTTAAGCCAATAATGGTTGGCACAATATCTAATTGCGACGTCAATGCTTCACATTCGATTCCGCCAGGATAGGCGGGATGAATAATCATCAAAGGCAGGTGATTTTGCTGACGATAAGAATTAGTTCCCTTACCCCGCATTTGATGATGGCCAGCCAACTCACCATGATCTGAGTTAAAAATAACAATGGTATTTTTTTCCATGCCGTTTTGTTTTAGCATATCTAGGACAGACTCAACTCTACGATCACAATCCCGAATGGCATTGAAATAATAATTTTGCAAGGCTCGCCAACGTCGATCTTCGTTGGGCCAATAACCTACCAATTCATTTTGAACTTCTTGATAGATCTTTTGGCCCACGGGCCTACCCGGAGAATCAAAAGATTGGCTCCTTGTTGATGGTAGCGGAACATCATCCCAAGTGGAGTTATAAATTTCATCCTTTGGTGCCCTGGCAATAGTAGTTCCATGCGATTTACTCTGGATGTCTTCATCAGGCAAATCAGAATTGAAATACATCACATCGTGAGGATTGACTAAATTCACAGCCAAAAACCATGGCTGACCTTTTTCTTTTAATTCCAAAGCTCTAGTTCTAAACCATGTATTAGTAAAGGCGACAGTCGAATCATCGAATTGATAACCCCCTAAAGTTCCATCCACTAGGTCACCCAAACCAAAGAAATCCTTAAAACCATATGTCTCTATGGTTTTTTGATATTGCTTTAAGGGAACATCTACAGGATTTGAAGTTAAATCCATATTGGCAGATAAATGCCATTTTCCTTGATAGGCTGAGTAATAGCCCAACTCAGTCAAGCGATCGCCAATTGTTTTCATCTTGGTTGATAAATCACGCTGCCAAACATAATTAAGATTATCAAAAATTCCAGTTTGCTGAATGTGATGACCGGTATAGAGAACTGAACGCGCAGATGAGCAAACTACGGATGCAGCATGGTGGTTTATAAAAGTAATTCCTTTTTTCTTGATGGCTTCCCGAGCTGGCACTGGAAATGGCCATTTAGGAAAATAATGCTCTTGATCTACCAAGATATAAAGAATGTTATATCCAGCAGGGGGTGCATCGGGTGGCACGACCGGATCAATTTTTTCAGAGGAATTGGCAGAAGATGCCGCACCGGCCTCAGGCATGAATGTTGAGCCTAGTAAAGCAGCCCCAGATCCCAGGAGGTTTCGTCTAGAGGGGTTTTTTAGTGAATCATCTTGCTGAGCCATAAAGAGCCTATGTAAATATGGTTAGATTTATTTTTAACATCACATAATGCTAACGTAATATTGCACAACTAATATGAAATACTAATTTTTATAATGAGCTACCTTGCAACTGATAACTATACTTAAACTATGCTCCTTGAAGATGCCTTTTCAATAAGGCGATTTTTATTATGTATTTTGATGGTTTTATTTCATCAGTATGCTTTTGGGCAGCCTGTAGCCGCTCCATCAGACGCTGATTCAGATGGTTTGAACACCCATGTTTTTACTAACTATGGCAATGTTCAGTCGAGTCAGCAACAATTAATTTTGCTGAGAGATAAATCTCCGTTGCCATTCTCTATTTTTAGTAGCATACAAAAATGGACTACAGGTCCATCTCAGGATAATTTATATACCCAAATGGCACAAGGTCTCTACCGAGTCAATGACCAATGGAAAATTATAGCGAGTGAACTTTATCAAAAACAAGGGAACATCAATCTAACCAATACAGTATTGGGTGTAAATTATCAACCCGATAAAGATTGGAGCATTAATGCTTCTGCTGGAATAGGAACTGGTGATTTATATACATACAAATACTCCCTGCTATTTTCGCCTCAATATAAATTACCTATATTTGATAATGGCAGAAAGATTTTATCTGCAGAGGCAAGCATTAACTATCAAGAATTTAGTCTTGGTAATTTCACTCAAGTAATCCCAAAAATAAATTGGCAACCCAGCCAATACATACCGCCAATCAGTATTGGGTATGCGTTTGGTAATTTTCAAAACTCAACCCCCACTACAGTTAACCAATATTACGAGCCAAAAACCCTCAATGGCGCCATGATCAGCGCAAGCCTTCAAGCTACAGAAAGATCTTTTTTAATCATTTCTTACTATCCCTATAACAAGAATCTAACTGGGGGTAAAACTATTACGCAAGACACGGTTGGGGCTACCCTAAATTATAAAATTACTGAGAAGTTTCATATTGCCTTGTTTGGTCAATATCAAAATGCAAGGGATACAAGCATTGATCTTGCTTTTGGAGGTAGTTTAAACTTTGCCTTCTAATCTCCAGGCTCGGGTTGGAACGTCTTTTGCTGGCCGTTAAGCGGACTATCGGCGCCAAAAGAAAGGCCGCACCGCAGGATGGCTTTGGTAACGATTTTGATAACAAAACTGTGTATTGCCACAAAGCCTATTAAACTGTTGACATTGGCGGAGCAATCGCGATTCGAACCCCCCCAGTAGAGTTAGATTCCCACCATTACAGTATGGCTCTAAGCACCAGTATAGTCAACTTTTATTGTTTAAAAACAATAACTTATGACCATTTTTCTAATTCAAAATTGTCTTATGTGGGCTTATATTGACTAAGTAATGCATTTGCATTACCATTGGCGTTATGAATTCCCTTCTCACATTTCAAGGGGCATAACCATGAATACTGCCGTACTCGAAGCTGAATCTACTCTCACAGATCGTTACCAAACTACCGTACCCGAGCCTATTCGCCAAGTCTTAAAACTCGGCAAGCGCGATAAGGTTCACTACGCCATTTTAGACAATGGAGATGTCCTGATGAGTCGCGGGCAAGAGGCTAGGTCTGATGATCCAGCACTTGGAAACTTCCTTCATTTTTTATCTCAAGATCTCGCAGCACATCCCGAGCGTTTGCAAGCACTTGATAGTGCCTGGGTTGAGCGCTTGCAATCACTTGTAGGAAATGTGCAGTTTGATTTAGATGCACCCCTACCTGATGATGAGGCTTAATTATTTCCATACAGTCATCGCCCCTCATCATTGCCGGCTGGACCATCTTCGCCCATCCTTTATTCCTTAATCAGGTTCAAGCACTGACTAATGAAGTTCAAGCGCTTAAGCAAAAGCATTCCACCACTTATCAAAACAAAAATGTAACCAAACGATTGGCTGCGATTTTAAAACTCGCCAATGAAGTCATTCCACAAGATCCCACCCTCCCCGTATATCGACAAGGCAATACTCTTGGCAATGATCATAAGCACTGGTTAAGGGCTAAATTCTTTCAGCAATATCGATTATTTTTTCGTTACCACGAGGCAAGCAAAATTATTGTATATGCCTGGGTCAACGATGAAGATACTAAGCGTGCTTATGAAAGTAAGAATGATGCTTACCAAGTATTTTCAAAAATGCTAAAGCAAGGTCACCCACCAGATGATTGGGAATCGCTTGTGAAAGAAGCAAAAGAAAAATCGCAAAAATCTACGCGCATCAAATAAACAATTGCCCTGATTGAGTGGGCATTGCCTTTGTATGATGGTGCGACATTACGGCTTAAGCGCGTGCAAACCTACCGTAAAAAATGGCTGCTGAGAAAAGAAGGTAAATTCTCCAGATAGTTGCGTATATATAAGCAACAGAGAAACTAGAGTAGACATGAGGCCCACAGGACGCGGGGCTTTATGAAAAATATCTATATATATCAATAACTTACAGACTTGGTGGCGGAGAGGGAGGGATTCGAACCCTCGGTAGGTTTGACCCTACGCCTGATTTCGAGTCAGGTACATTCGACCACTCTGCCACCTCTCCGAACCGAACGGCAAT
>CAIYZI010000363.1 GCA_903930665.1 uncultured beta proteobacterium | reverse complement strand
GCCTACAGCAATATGCCGGGCAATTTTTATTTTCCAACTATGGGGCAACTTGAAAAATTATTAGGTAGATATGTTTGTATTGAAAATATAAAAATAGGCTCATATGAGTTGGCTGAAAGATGCCCTACTATGCAGCTTTCCCCGCTTTGATTGATACGGGCTTATAAATGGCGCATTTTCCTTGTTCTCAATGATGCTCGATAGAGTGTACTTACCCATGCAATTGGGAGGCGCAGCACTATCGGATGTGAGGGTAAGGTTTCAGGCAAATAAGACGGGTAAAGCTTCTTTTATTGGGGCTAATGCAATTGGGCTGAAAAGTAATCATCCCCTTAAGTAATCTTCCTATTTAGGTTATTTGTGCTTCTCAAGGTGTTCAGCTTGTATCAAGAAAAATATAGTGGCTAATTCTGACTCTAATCTAGTAAATGAAATCCTGAGTATGCGTGGATATGCGTATGGGCTGCGCACTGCGACTTTAATTATCGATTTACGCTTACGGAATATACCTAAGATTGCTAATATAAGCCTTGATTCTACTTTTAGATTATGTCTTCTAGCCATTGACCCATCTTACGAGGAAATTCTTAATTTGAGATGTGTGGAGATTGATTTGCCGGGGCTATTGGTTTATTGGCTCTGGACTTTTCAGAGAATTGCCAATATTCCCCAAATTGTCTGTGGTCGTCAGATTGAGCTTGATCAAGAAAATACGTGCAAATTACTCGTTCCGGCACATTTTGAATGCCATGGCTTGATAAGTCAGATAGCAAAATGGATTATAAGATTAGCGCTGCTAGAAGATGCAGAAATTTTGCCTAATGAAGTTAATAGTAAATTGCCGCTATTTATACGTGAACTTAGATATCATTTGCCGTCCTCTTCAAATATCCCACACTTTTTAGAAGCAGCAGCCGAGTTAGACATTCCTGTTCAAAAGGTGGTCGGTAATATTTTACAGTTTGGACAATCTTGTAAAGCACATTGGTTGGATAGTTCATTTTCAGATCAGACCTCCTTAATTGGAGCCAATATCGCAAGAAATAAAGTATGGACTGCAAAGGTTCTTTTTGATGCGGCGCTACCTGTTCCACCAAACAGGGTTATAGATAGCTACGAAGATGCCCTCAAGTCAGCCGAGATCATTGGGTTTCCTGTTGTGATCAAGCCAGCTGATCGTGATGGCGGTGTAGGGGTTTCCTCTGGCTTGATAAATTTCAATCAAGTTAGGCAAGCATTCGATAATGCGACAAAGTTTAGTAATAAGGTGATGCTTGAAAAGCACATGGATGGAAGAGATTATCGCTTGGTGGTATTTCAGGGGAGGCTTTTATGGGCGATTGAGCGCCTTCCAGGTGGTGTGATCGGAGATGGCGAGCATAGCATTGGCGCATTACTGGAATTGCTTAATAATGATTCTCGTCGAAGCACCGGTAATAAAGCAAAATTAAAGAAAATTCGATTGGATGATGAGGCGCTTGGTTTATTGCAGACCCTAGGCAAAAATTTAAATTCAATTCCTAGTTTGGGGGAATTTATACCAATGCGGCGCCGTGCCAATATTGCATCTGGTGGAATGCCAATTGCAGTTATGGATAAAGTTCATCCAGATAATGCTATGTTGGCTATTCGTGCAACAGTAGCCCTTGGGTTAGATATGGCTGGAGTAGATCTTTTGATGCCAGACATCACCAAGTCTTGGATGGAAGTCGGTGGAGCAATTTGTGAGGTCAATGGGCAACCTCAGCTAGGTAGTTTGACGTCATCACATTTATATTCGCAAATTCTTCAGCTGCTTATGATTGATGGTAGTAGAGTCCCAATAACAGTGGTAATAGGGGCATCCGATGGTACTGTTATTGAAAAAATACATTCCGATTATCTTAAAGCTGGAGTTTGCGTGGGTTTATCGGTAGCAACAGGTTTGTATGTCGGTGATGAGTGTATTTTCAGCAATCCAATTACGCCTTATAGGGCTGGAAGAGCGCTGTTGCGCAATCGGAGGGTTGAGGCCATTGTTCTGAGCATTAACGATTTTAGCATTCTGCGTACGGGCTTACCTTTTGATTGGTGTAATAGGGTTGTAATTGCGGGAAATAATTTTCATTATGTGAACCCCCAAATATCCATCAATACTGATATGGCGATTGCCAAAATGATCGAAATGATTGATGCTGGTCAGGTAGATTATGCTCTTTAACAAGCTCATAATTTTAATTTTGAGTCACGATATTTTCTCTACAATTTTTGCAGATGATTAATATGGTAAAAATTCCCCCGCATACCTTCTTTTATCAGCTTTTAGAAAACCCTCTTGCTTGTGTTATCTCTTCTGGCCTGCTAATGCAATCCGGCATAGAGCATGTAATAAAGTTAGCCGTAGGAAGGCAGTGTTTAGTCATAGTCCAGCCAGCCTGGTATGTTGGTCGAGATGTGCGCGACTTTGTCGAAATTACATCAGAAGTACGGCGCCACCATCCTTATATTGCCTTTCTATTTATTTGCCCAACCATTTTAGAGACAGAATTATTACTTCATGCGGGCTTAAAGGCATCCCATGTGCATAAGAATGCATTTATTGATGATAGTGTGTTCCGGTTGATGGATGTATCATGTAAAAAATATCCAGCTATTCATATTGCAAATATAGAAAAGTTCAAGAGGCATTATCTTGCATGGGGTATAGAAGATATTGCAGTGATTACCTATAATTTTAAAATCGATGAAGATCTATCCGAACTGAGCGGTTATAAAAAGCTTGGGTTTGCTAATTTTGAGTACTCTGAAAAAGTAAAGTATCTCAAGGCGGAATTAATGCCACAGGAAGTTGCAAAAATAATTAACTTCTCAAAATGTGGTCTCATTCTATCTGAATCTGAGGGTGCAAATAATGCCTCAACTGAATATTTATTGTGTGGTGTGCCTGTTGTTAGCACGCCATCAATAGGGGGAAGAGATGAATTTTTTACTTCAAACAATTCGTTGATTGTTGACCCTAGTCCCGAGGCTGTTGATGCTGCTGTTAGATTCTTTAATTCAAGCGAGATTGACTATCAGGCGATTCGAAATGAAGTAATGATCAAAATTCGCGAACATAGAAAATCTTTTTTGGAGGCGCTCTCCGTATATAGCAATCAAAATCTATTGAAAGAGGCAACAGAAAATTATTGGCACCCCATCTTCATAAATAAATTAAGAACCACTGTACCAAATGTACCTAAATAGGCAGTGCCGGGGTTATCAAGTTAATTTTATTAGCCCCTTAAGTGTGACAACAATTTATTTCGACTCATTTCGAGATCAATCGAATTGTCACCTGTGAAATTCAATTGTTCTATCCAATCAAGCAGTTTTGGCCATCTATCAAGATAATTTATTTTTGGTGCAAATCCGTTATTATTGCTACCCATGAAGTGGTTGTCACCATGAATGCGATACCTTGCTAAAATTTCATGTAGATAAGTTACCCCTCCAGACAAGATAAATGCCCCCCAAACAAGAGGATTATCAGCCCCTCTTTTCCAATCATTTGAGGGGATTTGCTCCATTAACACCTTAAACATGGTAGCTCGAAATATCAAACCACATGGTACCGAAAAAAGGTTGAGTAGTCCGCAATTATCAATCGTCGCATGGGTTGCAGTTATTTTTCTACTATCAAACCAATTCTCATTAATTTTGTATCTGTCATCGCTCATTATGATGTTGTGGCATATAAATGATTCCTCCAGGCTTAGAGTGCTAATAAATTCCTAATTATAATTCTAATTATAGTAGAGTAAAGGACCTATCATTTTAAATGCCTCTCTTTAAATATCTGCATGAAAAGCAGTTCCAGTCAGTATAAATTTTATCTCTTTAAGTACTTTTGGATAATGAGAAGATTCAAGTAATTGAATAAACTTAGTAAATCGAACTAGGTATTCATATAATAGTTCAATTTACTATGCTTCAATCGCTACAAACTTAGTTGCCATTGAAAGCGACTTAATTGCTAAATCAGAGAATGCATTTTTGTATAAAGAAAAAGTCTTAATTTTTAAAATATTCTTGACAGCCTTCATAAACTCAATGGACTAGTCTATTAATTCGTCACACGGTTCAATTTCCTTTAAGCTTTGTTCAAAATCCTGAATCAAGAAAAGCTGTGGTATGTCATTTTCTAAAGTCTAAATATCCCTTAATTGTCCAACCAATTTGAATTGCAAAGTTATTTGTTGATCATGGTTTTATATCCATCCCAATATCATTCGGTTTACTTAATCAGGCTCGAGAAATGGGAATAAAAATGACTTAATAGTAAGCCATGAATATTATTTCAGACTATGATGTGAGTGATTTAGTAGTTCAATCAATAATGAATCGATCTTTGAATCTACTATTAGTTCAAACACATCTTTATCAGGGAAGATTGCTTTTATTTGCTTTGGGAAATCTCGAAATCTCTCTAAGAATAATCTTTTGGCGTAAAAGCTTTCATTTTTCTAAATTTAGGGTTAATAGGAATATATGT